>NZ_JABXGG010000012.1:0-167597 GCF_022627875.1 Herbaspirillum sp. C7C8 | reverse complement strand
TGACCCAAATTCGCGCCTTGCACTTCATCCCAAACGGGACTCGCTCGCACTCACGCCTATTTATGAAATGGGTTCTACTCAGGCCAGCCTGCTGGCTACGCGGCAAAGCCTTCCAGCACAATCTTCCCCTTCGCCTTGCCCGACTCCAGCAAGGCATGCGCACGCCGCAGGTTCTCCGCGCTGATGCGTCCGTAATGCTCCCCGGTAGTAGTACGCAACACGCCCTCATCCAGCAATTGCGACACTCGTTGCAGCAGCTCATGTTGACGGATCATGTCGGCGGTCTGGAACATCGAGCGGGTGAACATCAGCTCCCAATGCAGTGAAATACTCTTGCGCTTGAGCGGCACCGCATCCAGCGTGGCCGGGTCATCAATCAGCGCGAGCTGGCCTTGCGGGGCAAGCACGTCGATGATCTGCGCATAGTGCTCATCGGTGTGGGTCAGGCTGATGACGATATCGACCGCCGGGATGCCCAACTGCTCCAACTGCGGCTTGAAGGGCTGGCTGTGGTCGATCACGTGATGCGCGCCCAGCTCGCTCACCCATTGCGCCGTGTCCTTGCGCGAGGCGGTGCCGATCACGGTCAGTTGCGTGAGCTTGCGCGCCAGCTGGGTCAGGATCGAACCAACACCACCGGCCGCCCCGATGATGAGCAGGCGCCGTCCCTGCCCCGCTCCTTCGGCCACGCCCACGCGGTCGAACAACAGTTCCCAGGCGGTAATGGCGGTCAACGGGATGGCGGCGGCGTCAGCATGGTTCAGGCTGGCGGGCTTGCGGCCGACGATGCGTTCATCGACCACGTGCAATTCGCTGTTGGCGCCAGGACGGGTGATGTCGCCGGCATAGAAGACCTCATCGCCCGGCGCAAAGAGCGTAACCTTCGCACCGACCGCGCGCACCACGCCACTGACGTCCCAGCCCAGCACACGGGCTTGGCTGGCGCTGGCGCGGATCTTGGTATCGACCGGATTGACGGAGATGGCCTTGACCTCCACCAGCAGGTCATGCTCGCCGGGGACGGGATCGGGCAAGGTGGTCGCGGACAGGGAAGCAGGGTCGTTGATGGCCTGGGCTTGCGGGTTGGTGATGATGGCTTGCATGGAAAATCCTCTTAGATGAACCTAAAAAATGGGCACTGACTATGTACGCTGCTTTCAGCCTTTGCCATGACAGGGCGATATGAAGCTAGAACCCATTTCATCAATCTTAGGGACGAGTGTGCCAGCCAACCAGCCTTGGTCGGCAGAAAGAGTTTCATCGTGGAGACGAAAATACGGGATGTGTGCTGGCCTGCTCAGAAGCCAGCACACATCCCGAACATGGCGAACACTACGCAGTGCGCATATTGGCTCGGAATCAAGCTTGTTCTCTGTCTGGTCAAAGACCAAGCTCACTATGCGAGCCGAGTCGAACAAGCTGCAACGATTCCAGGTCCGGTTTTCGATAGATCAGTACCAAGTCCGGCTTGACGTGGCAATCGCGGTGGTCCCTCCAATCGCCCGTGAGGGCGTGATCATGATAGCGGGCGGCCAACGATTGATCTGTGGCGAGGGCTTTCACGACTGCCAACAGATCGACCTCGAGCGTCGCCCGATGCTGCCCCTTCACTTCGCGCTTGTAGTCCCGTTTGAACTGGCCAGTGCGCTCAATCCTCCGCATTCAGATCCGCCAGGAGTGAATCAAGGTTGTCGAAGCTCTTCAGGTTACCGGCCCGTGCTTCACGCATGGCGGCAATCGTCGTGTCATTCGGAACCAGAGGCTCAAACGGGAGGGCTTTCTCGCGAGCAATGCGAGTCAGCATGATGCGAAATGCGTCAGACACGGTGAGACCCATCGCGGCCAAGACGATAGATGCCTCTTCCTTGATGTGCCCGTCAATGCGAGCACGAACAACTGCGTTTTCAGCCATGATGTGCTTCTCCTGTTAATTGAGCTACATTGTAGCCCAAATGGGCCGCACGTACAGTCTCCATGCAGCCATCTTGGCGTTAGCAGCCGCCCCAACGTTCACGCAACGCCCGCCAAATGCGGCTTGATCACCGCCGCCAACTGGTCGAAGGCGCGCGCAATCTCATCATTGGGCACGCTCGCATAGCCCAGCAGCAATCCCCGCCGCGCTCCCCGTGCAGCCATGTAGTACCGCGACAGCGGACGCACGACGATGCCCGCCGCCAGCGCCTGTTCACAGATAAGCACATCGTCGCACTCCTGCGGCAAACCCAGCACCAGATGCAATCCGGCCTCGCCGCCGGTGATGGTCATCTTCTCGCCGAAATGACGATTGATGGCCTGCTGCAGCAGTTGCAGTCGCTCGGCATAGAGCACGCGCATCTTGCGGATGTGCGAAGCGAAGTGGCCCTCGGCCATGAAGTCGGCCAGCGTGGCCTGCAAAAATACCTGACCGTTGCGGTACAACTCCGCGATGCCGGTGGCAAACGCCTTGGCCAATGACTCCGGTACCACCAGAAAACCGATGCGCAGCCCCGGAAACATGATCTTGCTGAAGGTGCCCATGTACAGCACCCGGTCCTGCGTATCCATGCCCTGCAGCGAGGCCAGCGGACGGCCGCCGTATCGGAATTCGCTGTCGTAGTCATCCTCGATGATCCATACCTTGTGCGTGGCCGCGTACTCCAGCAGCATGCGCCGCCGCGACAGGCTCATCACCATGCCCAGCGGATACTGGTGCGAGGGGGTGGTGCAGATGAAGCGCGGAGGACGGCGCAGATTGGCCAGCCGCATGCGCATGCCCTCCTGATCCACCGCAATGGGCACCGACTGGATGCCCAGCGAATTGAGTACGCTGCGGGTGCCCCAGTAGCAAGGGTCTTCCACCCAGGCGGTATCACCATGCTCGCCCAGCAGCTTGACCACGATGTCGATGGACTGGTGGATGCCGGTGGTGATGAGCACCTGCGAGGGCGTGCAATTGACCGAGCGCGCCACGCGCAGGTACTCGGCGATCTGCTCGCGCAGGCCGGCATAACCGGCACCGGGGCCATAGGTCAGCAAGTCCGAACTGGAACGGCGCCAGTGCTTGTTCTGCAGGCGTCCCCAGATCTTGTGCGGCACACAGGTCACATCAGGCACGCCCGGCATGAAGGCGCCCCACTGGCGTTCGCCCACGCCGGCCTGGCGCGTGAGCAGGGCCCCGCGCGCCGAGAGTTCGGACTTGCCGGAAGGGTCGGTCAACGGCTCCTTGCGCTCCACCGCCTCGGGAATCTGGTCGGGTGCCGTATCGGCCACGAAGGTGCCGGACCCGGTGCGACTCTCCAGATACCCCTCGGCCAGCAACTGTTCATAGGCATAGGTCACCGTGTTGCGCGAGGTCCCCAGCTCCAGTGCCAGGTCACGCGAGGAGGGCAACTGCATCCCCGCAGGCAAGGTGTGGGCCAGGATGGCCTCACGGATCAACTGGTAGATCTGGCGATTGACGGGCATGCGTTCACTGCCGGATTTCCCGTTTTTAAGGGACTTCGCTGCGCCGCTTTCACGGCTGCTCGCGGCCTTGCCCTTGGCCGGTGCGGGCCTGACCGGCGAACGATTGATGCGCAGCAGCAGATAGTCGGACAAGGAGGCGAGTTTCAAGTGGCACCATCAGATATTTGAAATTGGCTCTATATTACAGTGCCACTGCGGTTTTATATTGTTTCCCGATTCAGCAATTTCCTGCCCATTTCTGCGCCCTGAGGCGCCATTCAACGAAGCAAGATCGGAGCAAGCCATGACCAGCAAGGCCACCAACCAAGCGCTGCAAGAACGAAAGAATGCCGCCACCCCGCGCGGCGTCGGCGTGATGTGCGACTTCTACGCCGAACGCGCGTCCAATGCCGAGCTGTGGGACGTGGAGGGCCGCCGCTTCATCGACTTCGCCGCCGGCATCGCCGTGCTCAACACCGGCCACCGCCATCCCAAGCTGCTCGACGCCATGCGCGCCCAGCTCGACAAGTTCACCCACACCGCCTACCAGATCGTGCCCTACGCCAGCTACGTGGAACTGGCCGAGCGCATCAACGCGGTGACCCCCGGCAACTATCCCAAGAAGACCGCCTTCTTCTCCACCGGCGCCGAGGCCGTGGAAAACGCCATCAAGATCGCCCGCGCCCACACCGGCCGCCCCGGCGTAATCGCCTTCGCCGGCGGTTTCCATGGCCGGACCATGATGGGCATGGCGCTCACCGGCAAGGTCGCGCCCTACAAACTGGGCTTCGGTCCCTTCCCCGGCGACGTCTTCCATGCCCCCTACCCCAGCGCCTTGCACGGCATCACCAGCGAGGATGCGCTGGAGGCCGTCAAGGGTCTCTTCAAGAGCGACATCGAAGCCAAACGCGTGGCCGCCATCATCCTGGAACCCGTGCAGGGCGAAGGTGGTTTCTATGCTGCCCCGGCCGACTTCATGCGCGGCCTGCGCGCCATCTGCGATGAGCACGGCATCCTCTTGATCGCTGATGAAGTGCAGTCCGGTTATGGCCGCACCGGCAAGCTGTTTGCGATGGAACATTACGATGTCCTGCCCGACCTGATGACCATGGCCAAGAGCCTGGCCGGTGGCATGCCGCTGTCGGCGGTGTGCGGTCGCGCCGAGATCATGGATGCACCCGCCGCCGGCGGCCTTGGCGGCACCTATGCGGGCAACCCGCTGGCCATTGCCTCGGCACTGGCGGTCTTGGATGTGATGGAAGAAGAAAAACTGGTGGCCCGTGGTCAGCGCCTGGGCGACAAGCTGCAGGAGCATCTGAAGGAACTGCGCTCGACCGTGCCGCAGATCGCCGAAGTGCGCGGCGTGGGTGCGATGGTGGCCGTGGAGTTTGCCGACCCCGCCACCGGAAAGCCGGATGCGGACTACACCAGGAAGGTCCAGCAGCATGCTCTGAACAATGGCTTGCTGCTGCTGTCCTGCGGCAGCTACGGCAACGTGATCCGCTTCTTGTTCCCGCTGACGATTCCCGATACCGTCATGGATGAGGCACTGGGCATCCTGTCCAAGGCGATCAAGCTGGCCTGAGTCTTGCATTGCAAGGCAGCTTTCAGCAGTGGGTTAGAAGGGCCGGACGAAGTATCCGGCCCTGAGGATAAGAGAGGATCGATGATGGCAGCTCATGCAATGAAGCAATCGGCGCAAGCACACGCGCCGGCCGCCGGCAGCGGCACTGACGTGCTGGTGCAGTTCTGCGGCGTGAAGAAAACCTACGATGGCGAAAACCTGATCGTCAAGAATCTGGATCTGGAGATTCGTCGCGGTGAATTCCTGACCCTGCTGGGCCCCTCCGGCTCCGGCAAGACCACCTGCCTGATGATGCTGGCCGGTTTCGAGTTCCCGACCGGCGGCGAGATCCGTCTCGATGGCCAGTTGCTCAACCGTGTGCCGCCCCACAAACGCAACATCGGCATGGTGTTCCAGAACTATGCGCTGTTCCCGCACATGACCATTGCACAGAACGTGGCCTATCCGCTGTCGGTGCGCAAGATGGACCGCGCCACCCGCGAAGCCAAGGTCAAGCAGGCGCTGGACATGGTGCAGATGGGCAAGTTCGGCGACCGCTATCCGACCCAGCTCTCCGGTGGCCAGCAGCAGCGCGTGGCGCTGGCGCGCACGCTGGTGTTCGATCCGCAACTGGTGTTGATGGACGAACCGCTGGGCGCGCTGGACAAGCAACTGCGCGAACACATGCAGCTCGAACTGAAGGCCCTGCACAAGCGCCTGGGCGTGACCTTCGTCTACGTCACCCACGACCAGAGCGAAGCACTCACCATGTCGGACCGCGTGGCCGTGTTCGACCAGGGCGTGATCCAGCAACTGGCCCCGGTGACCGAGCTCTACGAATATCCCGACAATCAGTTCGTCGCCAACTTCATCGGCGACAACAACCGCTTCACCGGCACCGTGGAATCCGTGCAGGGCGAACACTGCACGGTGCGCCTGGCCGATGGCACGGTGGTCACCGGACTGAACGTGCATCGCGCCCATGCCGGACAAACCATCGCCGCCTGCGTGCGTCCGGAACGCATCCGCCTGGCCGCCGGCGGCAGCGCCGAACCCAACAGCATTCGCGCCACCATCGCCGGGCTGATCTATTTTGGGGATCACGTGCGCGTGCGCTGCACGGTCACGGGGCAGGACGATTGCTTCGTCAAGCTCTCGCTGTCCGACCCGGCCCTGGCCGGACTGAGCGAAGGCAGCAGTGTGGTGCTGCACGTGGCGCAGGACCGTCTGCGCTGCTTCCTCTGATTTTCAGATACTCCCGTTTACTTAGTTTTTTGAGTTATTCCGTTTTTGTTCTTTTGTCGCACCTGATGTTCAGCAGTCCCGTTCGAAGAGCAAGGCAACCCAGAGTGCCGCTCGGTTTTTACCAAGTTCAACACCGTCAACACCGTCAACACAGTCAACACGCACGATAACCAACGAGGAACAACAATGAAACGCCTGACACCCGCCCTGCTGTCCCCGCTCTTCCTGGGCTTGCTGTTTTCCGGTACGGCTTCTGCCGCAGAACTGACCCTGGTCAACTTCGGTGGCGCCAATGGCAATGCGCAGAAGGTCGCCTACGTGGAGCCCTTCGAGAAGAGCACCGGCACCAAGGTCGTGACCGCCGAGTTCAACGGCGAACTGGCCAAGGTCAAGGCCATGGTCGAGACCAAGAAGGTCAGCTGGGACGTGGTGGAAATCGATGGCGGCGACTTGACCCGCGCCTGTGACGATGGCCTGATCGAAAAGCTGGACCTGGCCAAGACCATCAAGAAGAACGACTACATCCCCGAAGCCACCGTCAGCGAATGCGGCATGGGTGCCTTCGTCTGGTCCACCGTGCTGGCCTACAACGCCGACAAGCTCAAGACCGCGCCGACCAGCTGGGCCGATTTCTGGGATACCAAGAAATTCCCCGGCAAGCGCGGCATGAAGAAGAGCGCCCAGTACAACCTGGAGTTCGCGCTGATGGCCGATGGCGTGCCGGCCAAGGATGTCTACAAGGTGCTCTCCACCAAGGAAGGCGTGGATCGTGCCTTCAAGAAGCTGGACCAGTTGAAACCCAACATCCAGTGGTGGGATGCCGGCGCCCTGCCGGCGCAGTTCCTGGCCTCGGGTGACGTGGTCATGGCCAATGCCTACAACGGCCGTATCGACGCGGCCCAGCGCGAAGGCAAGAACCTCAAGGTGGTGTGGAACGGCAGCGTCTATACCCTGGATTACTGGGTGATCCCGAAGGGTTCGCCGAACAAGGCCCTGGCCGAGAAGTTCATCAGCTTTGCCAGCCAGCCGGAAAACCAGAAGGTCTACGCCGACAACATCGCCTACGGTCCCGTCAGCAAGGGGGCCTTGAAGCTGCTCGACGCCAAGACCCTGAGCAACCTGCCGACTTCTCCCAACAATGCCAAGGATGCGTTGAAACTGAGCCTGCAGTTCTGGACCGACCACGGCGAGGAACTTGAGCAGCGCTTCGCTTCCTGGATCGCGAAGTAAGCCTGCATGCTGCCCGACAGCGATCCCGCCTGCGCTGGCCGGATCGCTGTCTTGAATTCCGCTGCCACCGGACACCCGAGACATGACCACCATCGCCACCCGCTCCGCCGCCGCCATGCCCCTGGCCGAACCTGATCCGCAGCAACTCAAGCGCGACCTGCGCGCCGCCCAGACCCGCAAGCGCCTGGGCGCAATGGCCCTGATCGCACCGCTGGCGATCTTCCTGCTGCTGACCTTCGTGGCCCCCATCGTGGTCCTTCTGCAGCGCGCCATCGAGAATCCGGAAGTCGCCACCACCCTGCCACAGACCGTGGCGGTCCTGTCGAAGTGGGATCGACGCTCGGCCCTGCCCGACCAGGCCTATTCCGCCCTGGCAGAAGACCTGGCCCGTGCCAAGGAAGACACCACCGCCGGCAATCTGGCACGGCGCCTGAATATCGAATTTGCCGGTGCGCGCTCGCTGGTGATGGGTACGACACGTGCCATGCCGCTGCGCGATGCCGATGGCAAAGCCTTGAGCCCGGCTGCCGCGCGCGAGGCCATCATCGCCCTCAATGAACAGTGGGGCCAGCCCGAGGTATGGCGCGTGATTGCCCAGAACGGCTCGCTCTATTCTCCCTACTACCTGCTGGCTTCGCTGGACCTGCGCCAGAACGTCTTCGGTGATATCGAAGCTGTCGCCCCCGAATCGGCCATCTACCGCACCATCTTCGGCCGCACGCTGTGGATGAGCGCAGTGGTCACCATCATCACCCTGCTGCTGGCCTATCCGCTGGCCTACTGGCTCTCCACCATGCCGGAGCGCCGCGCCAACCTGCTGATGATCCTGGTGCTCATTCCCTTCTGGACCTCGATCCTGGTGCGCGTGGCCGCCTGGATCGTGCTGCTGCAATCGGAAGGACTGGTCAACAAGGCGCTGATGCTGACCGGTCTCACGCACTCGCCGCTGGAGCTGGTATTCAATCGCGTGGGGGTCTACATCTCGATGACCCACATCCTGCTGCCCTTCATGATCCTGCCGCTCTACAGCGTCATGAAGTCGGTGCCGCCCACCTATCTCAAGGCCGCCGTGTCGCTGGGCAGCCATCCCTTCGCCGCCTTCTGGCGCGTGTACGTGCCGCAGACCTATCCGGGCATCGGTGCGGGCGTGCTGCTGGTGTTCATCATGGCCGGTGGCTACTACATCACACCGGCGCTCCTGGGCGGACCGAATGAACAGATGGTGAGCTACTTCATCGCCTACTTCATCAACACCACCATCAACTGGGGCATGGCCTGTGCCCTGGGCAGCCTGTTGCTGGCGGCGACCCTGGTGCTGTACGGCGTCTATCGTCGCTTTGCCAAGGTCGATGTGGGCATGAGCTGAAGCCATTGAAGAATCCACCGAAGAATTCAGGAAATACACCATGAACAAACCCCCTCTGTTTCCGCCCTACACCTCGCTGGTGGAACGCGCCTGGTTCTTTGCCTCGCGCAGTTTCAACCTGCTGGTACTGCTGTTCCTGGTCTTGCCTATCCTGGTGATGATTCCGCTGTCCTTCTCCGACAGCAGTTTCCTGATGTATCCCATCCAGGGCTTCTCGCTGCGCTGGTACGAGAACCTGTTCACCTCCGACGAATGGGTGCGCGCCGCACAGAACAGCTTCATCGTCGCTCCGGCCGCGACCGTCATTGCCACCGTACTGGGCACGTTGGCGGCGGTCGGGCTGAACAAGGCCGATTTCCGTGGCAAGGGCATCGTCATGGCGATTCTGATTTCGCCCATGATCGTGCCGGTGGTCGTGGTGGGGGTGGGCGTGTATCTGTTCTTCGCGCGCATCGGTCTGGCCGACAGCTACCTCGGCCTGATCCTGGCCCATGCGGCGCTGGGCGCGCCCTTCGTGGTCACCACCGTGCTGGCCACGCTGCAGGGCTTCAATCACAACCTGGTACGCGCCAGCCTGAGCCTGGGGGCGAGCCCCTTGCGCACCTTCTTCCGCATCACCTTGCCGGTGATTGCGCCGGGCCTGATCTCGGGGGCTTTGTTCGCTTTTGCAACTTCCTTCGATGAAGTGGTTCTCACCCTGTTCGTGGCCGGGCCCGAGCAAGCCACCCTGCCGCGTCAGATGTTTGCCGGCATCAAGGACAATATCAGCCCGACCATCGCCGCCCTGGCGACGATCCTGATCGTGTTTTCGACCTGCCTGCTGCTGGCCCTGGAATGGCTGCGCGGGCGCAACAAGGCCGCAGCGCGCTTCTGAGCCCTGTACCTTCCCTGACGGAGAAACGACATGCTGCAACAACTCAACGATCCTTCCCTGCTGCGTCAGCAGGCCTATCTGAACGGCCAGTGGTGCGATGCCGACCAGGGTGCCAAGCTTGAGGTCCACAATCCGGCCAATGGCACCCTGCTGGGCAGCGTGCCCATGATGGGCGCGTCCGAAACCCGCCGCGCCATCGAAGCCGCCAACGCCGCCTGGCCGGCCTGGAAGAAGAAGACCGCCAAGGAGCGCAGCGCGATCCTGCGCCGCTGGTACGAACTGATGATGGCCAATGCCGACGACCTGGCCCTGATCATGACCGCCGAGCAAGGCAAGCCGCTGGCCGAGGCCAAGGGCGAGATCGGCTATGCCGCTTCCTTCATCGAGTGGTTTGCAGAAGAAGGCAAACGCACCTATGGCGATACCATTCCCTCGCCTTCGCCGTCCAATCGCATCGTCGTCATCAAGGAAGCCATCGGGGTCTGCGCGGCGATCACGCCGTGGAATTTCCCCGCTGCAATGATTACCCGCAAGGCCGGCCCGGCACTGGCCGCGGGTTGTCCGATGGTCTTGAAGCCCGCTGAAGCCACGCCCTTCTCCGCGTTGGCCCTGGCCGTGCTGGCCGAACGTGCCGGTGTGCCGGCGGGTGTGTTCAGCGTGGTCACCGGCACTCCCAAGGAGATCGGTGGCGAGATGACCTCCAACCCCATCGTGCGCAAGATCAGTTTCACCGGCTCCACGGGCGTGGGCAAGCTGCTGATGGAGCAAAGCGCATCGAGCATCAAGAAGCTCTCGCTGGAACTGGGCGGCAATGCGCCCTTCATCGTCTTTGACGATGCCGACCTGGATGCTGCCGTGGAAGGGGCGATTGCCTCCAAGTATCGCAACGCCGGTCAGACCTGCGTCTGTGCCAACCGGATTTACGTGCAGGATGGGGTGTATGACGCCTTCGCTGCCAAGCTGGTGGAAGCGGTCAAGAAACTGAAGGTCGGCGACGGCATGGAGAACGGTGTGACGCAAGGTCCGCTGATCAACGAGCAGGCCGTCAAGAAGGTGGAGCAGCACATCGCTGATGCAGTCGGCAAGGGCGCGCGCGTGCTGCTGGGCGGCAAGCGCCATGCGCTGGGCCACAGTTTCTTCGAGCCCACCGTGCTGGCCGATGTGACGCCGGCCATGCAGGTGGCCCGCGAAGAGACCTTTGGTCCGATGGCACCGCTGTTCCGTTTCAAGACCGATGAGGAAGCGGTGGCCCTGGCCAACGATACCGAATTCGGGCTGGCCAGCTATTTCTACTCACGCGACATCGGGCGCATCTGGCGTGTGGCCGAAGGACTGGAGTCGGGCATGGTGGGGATCAATACCGGGCTCATCTCCAATGAGGTCGCGCCGTTTGGCGGGGTCAAGCAGTCGGGATTGGGGCGTGAAGGGTCGCACTTCGGGATTGATGATTATCTGGTGGTGAAGTATTTGTGCATGGGGGGAATCTGAGCGGCCAGATGGCTCACCACATCCACTGACCCGCGCCGGTAGTTTTGCATTACCGGCTGCAAGCCGCCGCGCCGCTGTGACTGCAGCCGCGCGGCGCTTTTGTATCTGGCCTGTGCTCGCATAATCGGGAAAACTTGCGCAGCATTAAAGAGCAATATTGCTTTTTTAATGATAATGCGACCGGTTTGGCAGATAAAAGAGTGTTTTCACACTTTTAACTTGATTGCGGCATGAAAATTACGATAATAGAGCGATATCAAACGCTTAGGATGCACCATGAAAGTCACCTCGCCGCAAGAACTGGGCAGCGTATTGCGCGCCGTGCGGGTAGGCCTCAACGTGCCTCTGGCCGATCTGGCTGAGACATTGAACACCTCACAAACCTTGTTGCGACGGCAGGAGCAGGGCGAGGCGACGGTAGCCGTAGAAAAGCTGTTTTCAGCCATGCGAGAACTGGGCATTGAAGTGCACCTCTCGCTGCCTCCTCCGCTCGATGAACGCGCCATTGCTGCCTCAGCGCAGGATGGCAAGCGCAGGCGGGCACGCCCATGAATCGGCAGCTCGACGTCTTCATTGATGAGAAGCGGGTGGGCCAGCTTTTCGAGAACACGGGCGTGTGGTCCTTCCGATATGCGCAGGACTGGATCAACACCGGGCACGAACTCTCTCCCGGAATTCCGCTGACAGCCGGGCTGCATCAGGACGAAGGCACGATGCGTCCGGTGCAATGGTTCTTCGACAATCTACTGCCCGAAGAAGGCGCACGGCTGGAATTGATAGCCTTCATGAGGAAGGACGCCGCGCAGACGGTCGACGCCTGGTCCATGCTGGAACACTTCGGTGCCGAATCTGCCGGCGCAATCACCTTGCTGGCACCAGGTGCGACATTGCCGCCCTCGACACTGGTGCCGCTATCACACGAAGAGTTGGAAACGCGCATCCGTGCCATGCCGCGACAACCACTCTCGGCGACTGCACCGAAGAAAATGTCACTGGCCGGTGCCCAGCAGAAGATCGCGGTGGTGCTGCAGGAGGGCCAACTTTTCGAACCGACCGGCAGCCTGGCATCGACCCATATCCTCAAGCCCGATGTGCCGAGCGCCCACTATCCAAGCAGCGCGGTCAACGAATGGTTCTGTGCGAGGCTGGCGCAAGGACTGGGCTTGACGGTGCCGAAAGTTGAGCTGCGCTACGTCCCTTCACCCGTCTACATCGTGGAGCGCTTCGACCGCAAAATCGAGGCGGACCGGGTACGCCGCCTGCATACACTGGATGCGGCCCAGGTCCTGTCGCTCTCGGCCGCAGCCAAATACGCACATTCCGGCATAAGGGCACTGCTCGATATCCTGGAGAAATGCCGCACTCCGGCGACCGCTCGTACCGCATTGTTTCGGTGGACGCTCTTCAACATCCTGATCGGCAACAGCGATGCACACTTGAAGAATCTCTCGCTGTATGCCGGCACCGACGGCTACGAACTGGCACCGCATTACGATCTGCTCAGTATCGGCGCATGGGCGCGGCCGGAACTGCTAGGGCCGGGTGAAGCATGCTGGCCAGACATTCCGATGTCTTTCCCTGTGGCCGAAGCACGCCATTACAGCGAGCTCACGCTGACGCACTTGCAGACGTTCGCGCGGCAACTGGGCGTGGGCAACGTCAGCTTCCGGCGCGAAGTCTCGCGGATGATCAATCAGGTCGAAGCGACCTCGCTGGCATTGCAGGAAGAATTCGCCGCCCGCAGCGACGTTCCGGCACATCTTCGGGCGTCTCAGTTGCGCATGCTCGGCAGCATTCATCATCTGGCCATCAAGACCATGGCCAGGCAACTCGGGGCGGCGGCGCGCGGATAGTTGCGGCTTCTTCTGCGACGCTCATTCTGGTCGCGAAATCCCTGCACATGCGCAAGATTTAAGAAGGCCCGCTGCACAGAACACACATCGAAGGCCGCCGTCTTGGCGGCCCTTCTACCAGACGGTCTTGACATGCGGGTAGGCGCGAATTTTGTCATCCTTCGTGACAAGCGGGACCGAAAACTTTCGCGCCGTTGCCACGATCATCCGGTCAGCCGGATCCTTGTGAAATTCTCCTGGCAAGTTCACCGATTTCACGAGAATTTCCACATCCATCGGCACGATACGCACTGCATCGATTTCCGACACGGTATTCATCCAGCGCTCTACCTCCATGGACAGCACCAGTTTCTCGCGCTCCACGAGCATGGCGATTTCCCAGGCGGAAATAGCCGAGATGAGGATCTCGCCGTCCCCCATCTCCTTTTCAATCGTCTTGCGTGCTTTCCGGCTCAAGGTGGCATCGCCACTGACCCACCAGACCAAAGCATGCGTATCGAGAACGATCACTGGCCCGCCTCCCACGCCACATCGAGCGGCTCGGTAGGGTCTTCATAACGCAATACGGAGCCCGCCAGGATAGTCAGTGGCGCACGCTCGGCGTCCCGAAACGGACGGACTTCCACGGTGGGCTTGCCGTGGTCGGTCACCACTACGCTTTCCCCGGATGCTTCGACCTGGCGAAAATATTCCAGCGCTTTGGCCTTGAATTCCGTCTTGGATACCTGGTTGCCTTGCATGGATCACCTCTTCGTGAAACGACGATGGCCTGGATTAAGGACTTTTCACATCATGCAGCAAAAATGACTATCGTTACAAGTCATTTTGGTGGAAACATCGCTGTTCACAATGAGTGATCCCTGGCCGGCGCCGCACCCTCGTTCGCGTCTGTGGCTTTACGGGATGTTTACATCCCCACTCAAAAATACAACCCGCCGTTTACGTACCCCATCCTACATTGACGTCTCCTCCACTACGGACCGGCCGAAGCCCGTCCCCCGTTCATGAGACCGATCGCCATCCTCCAGCATGAAAGCACGCAGGGCCCTGGTGTCCTGCTCGATCATCTGGAACAACACGCCCTGCCCTATTGCCTGTTCCATCCCGCCGCCGAGGGCGATGCCCCGCGCGATGCCAGCCAGTTTTCCGGCATCGTCACGCTGGGCAGCGACCGTAGCGTCAATGAAGACCTGCCCTGGATTCATGCCGAACACGCCCTCCTGCAAGATGCTCTGGCCCGCGACGTGCCGGTGCTGGGCCACTGTTTCGGTGCCCAGCTGACGGCCCGCGCCATGGGCGCACGGGTCAGCCGCAACCTCTGCGCTAACATCGGCTGGAGCCCGGTCTGGGTCACGCCCCCGGCACAGCAACGTATGGGACTGGCACGTCAGGTGAGCATCTTCAACTGGCATTACGACACCTTCGAAATTCCCGTCGGCGCCGTGCGCACCATGTATGGCAGCCACTGCCTCAACAAGGGATTCATGCGCGGCAAGCAATGGGGTTTCCAGGGCCATCTCGAAGTGACCGAAGAGAGCGTGCGCAACTGGTGTGCGACCGGACGCGACGAACTGCTCTGTGCACACGGCCCGGCGGCACAAAGCCGGGAACAGATCCTCGATCAATTGCCGGAGCGCATCGCCGCCCTGCGCCTGGTCGCCGACCAGACCTACGCGGCATGGACGCGCCAACTGAACCGCCCCCTGCGTATTTCAGTGCGGGTACCAGCGTATTACGGATGAATCCCGCAGCGCTCAGTGGAACGCAGGATGCGCGCGCAGGCGGCTCACCGCCAGATCGATGAAGGCACGCACCTTGGCCGGGGAACGCCGCCCTTCCGGATAGAGCACGTGGATCGGCAGGGGCGGCTCTTCGAACTCGCTCATGACCCGCTGCAAGCGCCCGGCCTGGAGGTCGGCTGCCACCTGATAGGCCAGCACGCGCGTCAACCCCCAGCCCTGGCGGGCGGTGCTGATGGCGGCTTCATTGGTATTGGTCTGCAGGGCCGCGTCGATCACCACACGCTGGCCATCGGCAAAGCGCCATTCCGGCGAAGCCCAGGCGCTGGTGGACGTGACGATGCGATGTTGCTTCAGATCAGCGGGCGAGGTCGGCGTGCCATGCTGGCGCAGATAGTCGGGTGAGGCACAGATCACGCGGCTGACCGAACCGACCTGGATGGCCGTGAATCCGGAATCGGGCAGATGGCCGATACGCACCGCCACATCCATGCCCTCTTCCACGATGTTGACCGGACGATCCACGAAGAAAGTCCGCGCCCGCATGCCCGGATAGAGATCGAGGTATTCCGTGACGATGGGCAGCACATGCAGCTGCCCGAACAACAAGGCCGCCGTCACCGACAGCGTGCCCGAGGGCTGGTCGTAATGGCCGGCGGCGGCCGCTTCGGCTTCGGCGATTTCGGCCAGGATGCGGCGGCAGTCTTCCAGATAGCGAGCCCCGGCTTCGGTGGTCTTGACCGAGCGCGTGGTACGCACCAGCAGCCGTGCGCCGACCAGTTCTTCCAGTCCCGCCACGGTGCGGGTGACCACCGGCGCACTCAACTGCATCTGCCGCGCCGCCCTGGCGAAACTGGCGGTCTCGGCCACTTGCACGAAGATTCGCATTGCCAGCCATCGGTCCATGTGCCTTCCTTGCCTGCCTGTCGGAGAAGGTCGCATTATGCCCTCTTCAGCGGCATCCGGAGCGGGACTTTCCAAAGCCTTCATATCGCCCTCACAGCGCCAGCTCCAGGCGCTGCGCATCCGTGCCAGATGGCTTGGCCGGACGCGCACAGCACAGCAGCACCTCGCCTTCGCCCACGCTGGCCTGCGGCGGCTTGAGGTAAGTCACCTCGCCGGCCAGCAAACGGGTGCGGCAAGTACCGCAGTGGCCTTCGCGGCAACTGAACTCGGGCGACAGGCCGCGTGCTTCGGCCAGCTCCAGCAAGCTGCCAGAGTCAGGTGTCCAGCGGGCTTCCTTGAGGCTTTCCATGAAGATCACCGGGACGGCCGTGTCCGCCACCGGTGCCAGCGGCACCGCCGCCTCGACGGTGTTGCCGGTGCGGGTGAGCGAGGCCGGACCAAAGGCTTCGGCATGGATGCGCTCATCGCCGATGCCGAATCCGCGCAAGCCATCGTAGAGCCCCTGCATGAAGCCGCCCGGACCGCACAGGTAAAACTCGTAATCGCCAAACGGCAGGCTGCGCGAGAGCAGGTTCATGTCGATACGGCCAGCGGCGTCGAACGCGTCGCCCTCGCGGGCGCCGGTGGTATCGCTGAGCACGCGTACCAGCCTGACCGCGCCACGCGAGGCCGCCACCAGCTCGGCCAGCTCGGCGTCGAAGGCGCGCTCGCCCATTGTGCGTGCGGCGTAAAACAAGATGGCCGGGCGCATGCGCTGGCGGCGCAATCCTTCCTGGACCAGGTGGCGCAGCATGGCCATCATCGGCGTAATGCCCACGCCCGCGGCCAGCAGCACCATCGGCCTGTCGGTGGCGGTATCGAGCGTGAAATCCCCCGCCGGGGCGCGCGCCTCGATGCGGTCGCCCTCGCGCGACTGCGCATGCAGGTATTGCGATACCACGCCCTCGCGCTTGACGCTGATGCGGTAATGCCCCTCGTGCGGTGCCGAAGACAAGGTGTAGGTGCGGATCAACGGCGCGGCCCCGGCCTCGGTCTGCACCCGGATCGGCAGGTGCTGGCCCGGCAGCGCCGGCAGCAACCCGGCGCCATCGTCGGCCACCAGGTGGAAGGAGCGGATGGTCTCGCTTTCCTGCACGATGCGCGCCACCTTCAGGCTGCGCCACTGGCCCGAGAGGGCCTGGGCGCGCAGGCGCTCGGCGGCTTGCTGCCAGTCGCCCGTCATGAGCGCATAGGGCGAAAAGGCGTGTTCCTGGAACGCCCAGCGCAAGGCCAGTGCCGCACGGCGGCGCACGATGCGCTGCGGGCGGAAGGTCCACAGGCGCTCGGCACCCTCGAAGGCGGCGATCTCGGGGGAGTCGAGGATCACCTCAGCCTGCCCGGTCATCTGCAAGACATCGCCTGAGGCATAGTCCACAAAGAGCAAACCCGCATGGCCATTGAGCACGATGTTGCCCAGGGTCGAAAAGAACAGGTTGCCGTTGAAGTCCGGCACGGTCAGCATGCCCTCCTCATCGACCCGGACAAACCCCGGCTTGCCGCCCCGATGCGAGACATCCACCTGGCGCCGCCCTTCCAGGTCGGCATAGGTGGCCACGAAGAAGGCATCGGCGCCGGCGATCAGGGCACGGGCCGCTGCGTCCAGCGTGGACAGCATCTCGACCTGCCCGGTATGCGCCTCGGCGGGCTCACGGGCAAAGGAATAGTCGCGCAGCTGGATGTAGCGCGGGCAATTGCCGAAGCTCTGGTCCACCTGCACGCGCCATCCGTCGGCCAGCGGTGCGAGCACGCCATTCATGCGATTGCGGCGCCGCGTGTGCATCTCGATGCTCAGCAGGCCGACCGGCGCGCCTGCAGCCATGCCGGCGGCGGCCGGGTCGCCGGAGGCAGGACGGGCGTGCATGTCCAGCCGGGTCGGCGCAGGCGAGACCAGGAAGCCGGGATGGCCTTCGAGGAAGGTGGCCCACGCGTCGCCCGACGCATCGACACTGCCCAGCACGATGAAGGGCAGCTGGCCGTAGAAATCACGGTGCTGCTCGGGCATGAAGTCGCGCACCACGCGCTGCCCCACGGACTCCATCTTGTCGGCCACGCCGAGTTGCGCTTGCAGTTGCTTCTCACCGGCGTGCCAGGTCGGTAGCTTGGGGAAAGTGCTCATGACGGACCTCTCGAAAAGACAGTGCCAGCAATCGCCGTGACGGCGGCCTGGAAATGCGCCCGGACAATCAGGCCTGGGCAGCCCGCAGACCAGCGGCGGTGCGGGGGAAAGGCACGAAGCCCGGCAGGGCCTCGATGCGCTCCAGCAAGCCCAGCACGGCCGGATAGGCGCTGAGGTCGACGTTGCCCTCGGGCGCCCCGGCCAGGTAGCTGTAGACGGCCACATCGGCGATGGTCGGGTGATCGGCGGCCAGCCATTGGCGCGTGGCCAGGTGCTGCTCCATGCGGCCCAGCAGCAGGTGCGCGCGCTGGATCACTTCTTCCGGATTGAAACGGGCACCGAAGACGGTAATGAGGCGTGCGGCGGCCGGACCATAGGCCAGCTCACCGGCGGCCACCGACAGCCAGCGCTGCACGGCGGCGGCGCCCTGGGCATCCTCGGGCAGCCAGTCGGTGCGGCCGGCCTTCTTGGCCAGGTAGACCAGGATGGCGTTGGAGTCGGCGATGACGGCATCCCCATCTTCCAGCACCGGCACCTGACCAAAGGGATTCAAGGCGAGGAAGGCCGGCTGCTTGTGGGCGCCACCGGCCAGGTCCACGTGAATCAGCTCGGCCTCCAGGCCCAGCAGCGAAGCGAACAGGACGGCGCGATGAGCATGACCGGACAAGGGGAAATGATGGATCTTCATGGGAGGGCTCCTGGTGGATTGGGTCGGTCATGGAGTGTTCCTTGACCGTGACGCCAGTGTGGAGCCAAGCGCGGATGAAGAGAATCCGTGCCGTCGGCACTTCTTTATTGCACAGAGAGGAATAATGTGAAGAAAAATGTGAAGAAAAAAACGAGCCCTCAACGAGAATCCGGAAGCTTCGTTCAGTCTCGCCTTCACCAGCAACGTCGCTCATCCGCCCGGTAGCGCCCAGCTCGCTTGAAGAATCGCTGGCACGGGCGTTGGCGGCCCGCGCTTGCGAACGGGAAATGTTGCCTGACGGGATGTGTGAAGAAGCCTTCATTTCCTCCTGTACGCGCCCATGTCGCTTGGTTATGATCTTTCGCGGGGAGGGCCTGTTCAGGCCCTGAGGACAGGCGGATGGCAAAGCGCAAGGGGACGCTATGCATTATCAGATCGTGCACGCCTTCGGGGCTGGAGTGTATTGCGTCTTCATTGCGCTGTTCCTGCTGGCCGCGCGCATCCCGCGCACTCCTCCCGGTGCCAACTGGTTCGCTGCCGCCATCGGCTGTGCCCTGGTGGGACGACTGGCAGTGCTCTACCTGGCGCCACTGGGCGAGCGCGCCCTGGCCAGTCCGGTGTACGGGAGCTTCCTGATCCTGGAAAAAGTGTTGCTGGTGATCGGCTTCGTGCGCTTCTTCGATCTTGGGCATCGCACCCGGCTGGTACGGCTGGTCAGCCTGGCGGCCATCATCGCCGAACTGTGGATGCTGTGGTCAGACAACCAGCTGGCCCTGCCGCTCATCAAGAGCACCAGCTATGCCCTCTTCAACGTGTTTGCGCTGGGCAGCCTGTGCTGGATGATCCTGCGCGACGACCTCGACTGTCCGCCGCTCATGCGCCGCTGCATGGCCACCGCCGCCATCGCCCTGATGCTGCACTGGGCCTGCGGCGGACTGGTCGGATCGCTCTATGCCCCCTGGCTGCGCTATGGCTTTCTGCTGGGCACGGCGTTGGTGGCGCTGCTGTACATGAGCCTGCTCACGGCCATCCTGGCACTGTTCCACCGGCGCCTGATCCAGGCCGAGGAAAAGGCACTCAAGATGGCCTTCAAGGATCCACTCACTGGCCTCTACAACAAGCATTTCATGAACAACCTGTTCGACCAGGCGCTGCTGCTGGCCACCCGACCGCATCACCTGGTGGCGGTGTATTACATCGACCTGGACAACTTCAAACCCGTCAATGACCAGGCCGGTCATGCGGTCGGCGACAAGGTGCTCATGTGCGTGGCGCAGCGCTTGAAGGAAGCCGTGCGCAGCACCGACATCTGCGCGCGCCTGGGCGGCGATGAATTCACCGTGATCGCCACCCAACTGGAACGCCAGGACCAGGCCCCGGAAATCGCCAAGAAGCTGCTGGCCAAGCTGGCCGCCCCCATCGAGGTCGGGCAGCAGCAATTCGTGCTGGGGGCCAGCATCGGCATCAGCCTTTATCCCAGCCACGGGCAAGACCTGTCGCGACTCCTGGAGCAGGCCGATGCCGCCATGTATCACGTCAAGCACCGGGGCAAGAGCGGATATGAACTCTATACCGCCGGATAGGCGATGCAGGCTCGCCCGCAAGCCGGGGGGCAGACCGCTGGTGAAGATCCGTCCCCCCGACGTGGCAGGGCTGCGCGTCAGCGGGTGGGCAAGCCCTGGATGAACTGCCCCAGTTCGCGCGCATAGAAGCGCGCCATGCCGGTGGTACCGTGGCCGCGTGTCTCGGTACTGGCGGGGATGAGCAGCAATTGCGCACTCGGCACTTCCTTCAATGCGGCCTGCATGAGGCCGGTCTCGGGCGGGTTGCGTTCATCGTCGGCGGAATTGATGGCCAGCACCGGCACCTTGATCTTCGACAGGCCCGGCGCGGCGTTGTAATCGGCCGAGGAACCCCACTGGTAGATGAAGTCATTGGCGTCCGCCGTCACCGGCGCGGCCAGACGCTGATCGACCAGCTTGTCGGCCTGGGCATGTGTGCCGGCGCTGGCCTGGTAGGCCAGCGTGCCGCCATTGGTGGCAATGATGAACATGTTGTTGGCCAGGCGCAGCGAGGGCGGCTGGGTGGTGTAGTTGCCATTGTTCCAGGCCGGGTCCTGCTTGATGGATTCCACCAGCATGCGCCGCATCATCCAGTTGCGGCTGGCCATCTCGGTGGGCTGGGACGCCATCGGCACCAGAGCGTCGGCAAAGCCCGGATGGGTAGCGCCCCACAGCCAGGTCTGCATGCCGCCCATGGAATTGCCGATGATCAGGCGCAGGTGCGTAATGCCCATGCCCTCGGTCAGCATGCGGTATTGCGCCAGCACCATGTCGTCATAGTTGTATTGCGGGAAGGCCGCGCGCAGTCCGTCGGAAGGCTTGCTGGACTTGCCCACGCCGATGCCGTCCGGAATGATGATGAAATACTTGCCGGCGTCCAGCGGCTGGCCGGGACCAAACAGCTGGCCGCCGAAGTCCTTGGACAGCATCGCACCAGCGCTCTGGTAGGTACCATGCAGCACCAACACCGCCGGGTTGCTGCGTTCCCCCAGCGTGATGTAGTGCAGCCGCAGGTCCTCCAGCGTCTGGCCGGTATGGAACTGGAAGCGCGGTGCCACCCAGCTGCCTTCGACCGGTTTGAGCGGTTCGGCGGCATGCACGGGAGCGGCTCCCAGCAGGAGCACGGAAGAGGTGAGCAACAGGCGGGCCGCCCGGCGCAGGCTTGAGGTCAGGGTCATGAGGTCTCTCTGGTCTGGTTATTATGAAAAATACACGCCTGCTACCCCTCTTCCCAAGGGATGGTAGGACGCAGGCCAAAGTATGTAACAACTGTAAGAGAACGTGTTGCAACTCGAATCTTTTCGAGAACAAGCTGGTCTATTGCCTTGTCCGCTCGCCTTCGCCTGCCTCTCTGAGGCAGCCTGCGCGAGCCGGGCCCTCATTCAAAAAACTTCGGGAACCAGCCCAACTTTCGATCAGGAAAAAAATCATGAAAACACTGCACAAGATCGCTGCCATTTCCATCACTGCCATCGCGCTGACCGCCATGACCGGCTGCAGCAACATGAGCACCCGCGACAAGAACACTGCCATCGGCGCCACCGTAGGCGCCGTGGGCGGCGCCATCCTGACCGGTGGCAGCGGCATCGGTACTGCCGGCGGTGCGGCCGTGGGCGGCATCATCGGCCATCAGATCGGCCGTTGAGCCGACTCCGGACGGCTACCAGCCCCTTGCAAGGGCGGTCTTCGGGCCGCCCTTGTTGCGTCTGCAGGGCCTACGCCGCCAGGAAGCCGCCATCGACCGGCACCACTGCACCCGTGAGCATGGCGGCATCCGCCGAGAGCAACATGGCGATGCTGCGCGCCACGTCCTCGGCGCTGGCGAAGCGCTGTAGCGGATGGCGCACCATCATCGGTGCCGACTTGGCCGGATCGCTCCAGGCCGCCTCGGCCAGTTCGGTCAGGGTGATGGTCGGAGCCACCGCATTGACGCGGATGCCATAGGCCCCCAGTTCCTTGGCCAGGACCCGCGTCGCGCCTTCCAGACCGGCTTTGGAGGCGGCATAGCAAAGATGCTCGGCAAAGCCGCGATGACCTGCAATCGAGCTGATGTTGACGATGGCGCCGCCTCCCCCGGCGGCCATGCGCGCCCGCGCGAAGGCCTGACAGGTGATGAGGGCGGCGCGCAGATTCACCCCCAGAACGGCCTCGTAGGCTTCATCGCTCATCTCGGTACTGGATTGCAGCACGTTGATGCCGGCACTGTTGATGAGAAAATCCGCCGTGCCGGCCTGCGCCATGGCGCGCCGGGCGGCGGCAGGATCGGCCAGGTCGACCTGGATCGAACGAGCGCCGATTTCCTCGCGCAGGCTGGCCAGATCGCTGGCGGTGCGCGACAGGGCGATCACCTCGGCCCCTCGTTGTGCCATCAGCCGCGCGCAGGCGCGGCCTATACCCTTGCCGGCGCCGGTGATGATGACCGATGTTCCTGAAAATTCCATCCGGGTTTCCTTGTTCAATGCGCGGTGGCGGACTGCGCCGCCAGCAGCGGGGCCAGGCTGTCGCGCACCTCGCGCGCCAGTTGCTGGCTGTTGAGAAAGGCCTGATAACGCGCCTGGTGCAGTTGGCCGATGGCCTCCCCCACCGGGGCGTTGCGTCCGGCCACGCTGGACATGGCGGCCATGGCCGTCTTCAGGTCGGCATGGGTACCGGCAGCGACAGCGGCCAGCATGGCCGATCCCAGCAGCACCGGCTCCGGGCAGGCGGTGATTTCCACCGGCAGACCGGTGGCATCGGCCAGCAACTGGCGGGTGAGCGCATGCGTACCGGCGCCGCCCGAGACCGCGATGCTGGCAATGCGCACCCCACACGCCGCCTGCGCCTCGATGATCTGGCGCAAGCCGTAGCCCAGGCTGCACAAACCGGCCACGTAGAACGCCACCAGGCTGTCGATGTCGTGTTCCATGCCCAGCCCCAGCAACAGCGCGCGCGCCTGCGGATCAGCCAGCGGTGAACGGTTGCCGAGGAATTCCGGCACCACGTTGATCTGCCCGGCCAGCCAGACCGCCTGCGCCGGTTGTGCAACAGCGGCAAGCGCCCGCGCGGCCAGCCACTGCGGCAACTCCATGCCCTCGGCGGCGGCTTGCTGGCGCGCTTGCGGCGTGGCCGGATGCAGCCGCAACAGGTGATCAATGGCCGCACCCGCCGCGGACTGTCCACCTTCGTTCAGCCACATGCCGGGTGCCATGGCGTTGTAATACGGGCCCCACACGCCGGGCACGAAGACGGCCTCGGCATTGCTGGTCATGGTGCAGGACGAGGTTCCGAACACATAGGCCATGCAGGCTGCCGCATCCCCCGCACCGCCGCGCGCGGCCACCGTGCCCACACCACCGGCGTGCGCATCGATGAGTCCGGCAGCCACCGCAATACCGGGTCGCAACTGCAGTGCCTGCGCAGCCTGCCCGGACAAGCCGCCGCGCAATGCCGTACCGGGCCACACCACTTCCTGGCCGATGCGTGCAAACCCCTGGTCGGCCAGATCACCCAGGCCGATGCGACGGAAGTAGTCGGCATCCCAGCGCCCTTCATGGGCCAGATAAGTCCACTTGCAGGTGACGGTGCAGGATGAGCGCTGCAAGGATCCGGTCGCCTTCCATGTCAGGAAATCGGTGAGGTCGAAGAAATGCGCCGCCCCGTGATATACCGCCGGCAGGTGTTCCTTCAGCCACAGCAGCTTGGGTGTTTCCATCTCCGGCGAAATCACGCCGCCCACATAGGACAGCACCGCATACCCGCCAGCATTGATGCGCTGTGCCTGCTCCAGCGCGCGATGATCCATCCACACGATGACATCGCGCTCGGGATGGTCCGCATCGCCCACGCCCGCCGGTGCGCCTTGCACTACCAGCGAACAGGTGGCATCCACACCGATGCCGGTAACGCTGGCCGGATCGATGCCGGCCGTAGCGACCGCGGCGCGCACCGCATGACATACCGCGTCCCATATCTGGGCGCTGGATTGTTCGACGCGCGCACGGCGCTCGTCGCGGAAAAGATCGATGTCATGTCGGGCGCTGCCACACAACGTGCCGCTACGATCAAATACGCCGGCCCGGGCCGAACCGGTGCCGACATCGATGCCGATCAGATAGGTCTCCATCTTTCCTCGCTGGTTGCCTGAAGGGACCACCCTGCCGCGTGCATTGCACTCACACGCGGTCGAAATTGGTGGGCAGCACGAGCATATCGCGGATGGTCACGTTGCGATTGCGGGTCAGCATGTACTCCACCGCATCGGCCACTTCGGAAGGCTCGATCAGGCTGCCGGATTCCTTCGCCTTGCGCAGGTTCTCTTCGGGCCAGTCGGCCAGCAGGGCCGAGATCACCGGTCCCGGAGAAACCTGTCCCACCCGTATGCCATGCGGGATCATCTGGCGCCGCATGGTCTGCACGAAACAGGTGATGGCCCATTTGGAGCCCGCATAAACCGGCTCCCAGTAAGTCGGGAAATGCCCGGCCACCGAGCAGGTGACGATGATGTCGCCGCTCTTGCGCTCCATCATGTGCGGCGCCACCGCATGCACGTTCTTCATCACGGCATTGACGTTGAGGTTGAGCATCTTGTCGATGGCCTCGGGCGTGGTGTCCACCAGCTCGCCGCCGATATAGGTACCGGCATTGCAGTAGAGGATGTCGATGTGATCGACCTTCTTGAGGATCTCCGGCACCATCGCCGCGCAGCTGTCGGCATCCAGCAGATTGGTCACCTGCGGGATGGCCTTGGGACCGAGGCGTGCGGCCAGTGCTTCCAGGGCCTTGGCATTCCAGTCCACCATGACCACGGTCACGCCATTGGCCAGCAGTTTTTCGGTGGTGGCAAGGCCAATGCCGGAGGCGGCGCCCGTGATGACGGCGATCTTGCCGGCCAGGGATAGTGTCATGTTCTGTCTCCTTGTGAATGAAATCAAGTATGAATAAAAGGAATGGAATTGCTCAACGCCATTCCCTGGCGATATAGATCGCCAGCAGGATGATCACGCCGCGAATGATGTCCTGCAGGTAGGGATTGATGCCCATCAGGTTCAGGCCATTGTTGAGGATGCCCAGCAGCACCGCACCGATGAGCGTGCCCACCACCAGCCCGCGCCCACCGGCGATGGCCGTGCCGCCCAGCACCACGGCGGCAATCGCATCCAGTTCGAAACCCACGCCCGCATTGGGCTGGCCTGACATCAGGCGGCCCGTGAGGATGATGGCCGCCAGCCCCGAGGTGAAACCGGAAATCGCATACACCGCCAGCTTGATGCGCGTAGTCTTCACGCCTGACAAACGCGCTGCCATCTCATTGCCGCCGATGGCATATACATGGCGACCAAAGGGCGTGCGCTGCAACAGCACCCACGCCAGGGCATAGACCACCAGCATCAGGATCACCGGCACCGGGATCATGCCGATGCGCCCCACGCCGAACCACGAGATCCAGCCCGGCAGCCCCGAGATCGGATAGCCGCCCGAGTAGATCAGCCCGACCCCGCGTGCCACGCCCATGGTGGCCAGCGTGACGATGATGGCCGGCATGCGGCCCCAGGCCACCAGTGCGCCGTTGAGCAGGCCGATAGCCACCGCCAGCGCTACCCCGGCCAGCAGTGCCACCGGTGCGGGCAGGCCGCTGTTGACGATCAGCCCGGCCGACAAGGTACCGGCCAATGCCATGGCCGCACCGACCGACAGATCGATGCCGCCCGTGAGGATGACGAAAGTCATGCCCACGGCGAGGATGCCGACAATGGACACCTGGCGCAGCACGTTGAGCCAGTTGGAGACGGTAAAGAAACTGTCCGAGGCCAGCCCCATGAGTAGCGACACCACCACCAGCCCGGCCAGCGGCAGCGCCAGTGGTGAATGGATCAGGGCGCGCCAGCGCGCCCGGGAAGCGGCGTGCACGGGGGCGGCGCCGAGAGCGTTTGCGTCATGCTGCATGGTGAAGTCTCCCGCTGGTTGCATGGGTCATGATTTCCTCGGCGGTCACGGCATCGCCTTCGACGGTGGCCACGATGCCGCCGCCCTTGAAGACGCAGACCCGGTCTGCCATGCCGACCACCTCCGGCAACTCGGAAGAAATCATGATGATGGAATAGCCTTGCGCGGTGAATTCGCGCATGAGCTGGTAAATCTCGGCCTTGGCACCCACATCGATGCCGCGCGTCGGTTCATCGAAGATCAGCACCTGCATGTGGTGATTGATCCAGCGCGCGATCACCACCTTCTGCTGGTTGCCGCCGGACAGGGTATCGACCCGCGCATGCGCATCCGGTGCCTTCACCCGCACACGCTGCATGGCCGTGCGCGTGGCGTCGGCTTCACGTCGACGGTCGAGGAAGAGGCCACCACACCGATACTTGCCGTAGTTGTTCAGCGAGATGTTGTGCAGGATGGGGAAGCTGGTGATGAGTCCCTGCTCCTTGCGACTCTCCGGCAGCAAACCGATGCCGGCCTGCAGCGCTTGCGCCGGATCGGCAAAGCGCAGCGGCACACCGCGCATGGAGAGCTGGCACTGCACCGCCGGATGCGCGCCCAGCATGGCCAGCACGGTCTCGGTGCGTCCGGACCCGACCAGACCGGCAAAGCCCAGGATCTCGCCGCGTCGCAACTGGAAGCGCGACACCGGGCCATGGCGTTTCAACTGCAGTGCCTGGACCTCCAGCACCACATCGTCTTCGGGCGCGGCCGCAGGCTTGGGCGGAAAACAGTTCTCGATGCGCCGTCCGACCATCATCTCTACCAGCTGCGCCTGATCCACTTCGCTCACGGCGCAGGTGCCGATGTATGCACCATCGCGCAGCACGGTGATGCGGTCGCAGATCTCGAAGATTTCTTCCAGATGATGCGAGATGAAAATGATCGCCACCCCCTGTTCGCGCAAGCCGCGCATGACCTTGAAGAGGTGCGCGACCTCACCGGGGGTGAGGGTTGCGGTCGGTTCATCCAGCACCAGGATGCGGGCGTCGAGTGCCAGTGCCTTGGCGATCTCGACAAACTGTTGCTGCGCCACCGAGAGCCTGCACACGGGCACATCCAAAGCAATCTCCACGCCCAGTTGCGCGATGATCTGCGCCGCACGACGCTTCATGGCCGCGCGTTGCAGCAGGCCGAACCTACCGCGTAGTTCGCGGGCGAGGAACATGTTGTCCACCGCATCCAGATAGGGGATCAGTGAAAACTCCTGAAACACCACACCGACGCCCGCTGCGATGGCTTCGTGATAGCGGGCGAAGCGGCGCGGTTCACCATCGATGCGGATCTCGCCGCCGTCCGGCGCGACGATGCCGCAGAGGATCTTCATCAGCGTGGACTTGCCCGCGCCGTTCTCGCCCAGCAGCGCGTGGACTTCACCGGCGCGCACCTCCAGATCGACACCGCGCAGCACTGTCACGGGGCCAAAGTTCTTCTTGATACCAGTCAGTTGGAGCATGGCTGCCTCCATCGAGGGAAAGGAAGGTGCGGCAACGCATGGCTGCCGCACCGACGGCTTACCAGTTGAAGCCGGCCGCGTTCTTCTTGGTCACCGGCATGACGTCGATGGGCACTTCCTTGGGCACCACGCGCGCGCCCCATTTCTTGGCCAGGGCCATGGCCAGGCCCACGCGCACCTGGTCACGCGGGAACTGCGCGGTGGTCTCGATGAAGGGGCCGCCATCGGCAATGGCCTTGACCGCTTCCGGCGCACCATCCACCGAAGTGAGCTTGATATCCTTGCCGCTGCCCTGGATGGCCGCCAGTGCGCCCATGGCACCGCCGTCATTGACGGAGAAGATGCCCTTGAGGTTGGGGCGCGCCTGGATCATGTTCTCCACCACGCCCAGCGCCACCGAGCGGTCCTGACGGCCGTTCTGGGTGGCCACCAGCTTGATGTCCTTGTACTCGGCCAGGGCCTGCTTGCAACCTTCCACGCGCTGCAGGATGGGCACCACGGGGATGCCGTCGAGGATGGCCACCTCGCCCTTGCCGCCGATGGCATCGGCCAGTGCGCGACAGGACTGATACCCGGCATCCTTGTTCTTGGAACCGACGAACATGTCCACCGGGCCGGAGGCATTGGCGTCCACCGCCACAACGATCACGTTGCGCGCCTTGGCCGCTTTCACTGCCGCTTCCACGCCAGCGGAGTCGGTCGGGTTGATGAGCAGGATGTCGATGTTCTGTTGCAACATGTCTTCGATATCGGCGATCTGCTTGGCCACGTTGTGGGCAGCATCGGTGACGATGACCTTGGCGCCGAAGGACTTGGCGGCCTCATCGAGCGCCTTCTTCATCGAGACGAAATAGGGGTTGTTCATCTCCTGGAAGCTCATGCCGATCTTGAGCCTGGACAGTTCCTGCGCGCCTGCCGGTGCGGTGAAGGCCACCAGCGTGGCGGTGGACAGGGCCAGTGCGGTCAGTGCTTTCTTCATTGCAGTCTCCATTGTTGTTGGTCGTGTGCTTGATGACGGGATTGCCCGGCATGCTCGTTACGAAGTGACAGGCGACACCTGTCCTGTTCCGGAAAGCGGGGCTTTCCTGAATGCGGCTTCCCCGGATCAGGGAAATGATCTAAATGATTTCGCAGATTCCGCCGACGCTATCCGGTGGCGGCAAAGAGGCCATTGCTGGCAAAGGTATTGCGGAACTCCGAAGGCGACATGCCCTTGATCTTCTGGAAGTGCCGGTTGAAATTGGAGAGATTGGAAAACCCGGTCTCGTAGCAGATGTCGGTGATGCGCGCCTCCGGATTGTTGAGCAGGGCCAGGCAGGCCAGGTCCACGCGCAGCTGGTTCTTGTAGCGTACCAGCGTGGTCCCGGTGTGCCGCTTGAAGGCGCGCGAGAAGGTACTCAGGTTCTGCCCCACCATGTCGGCCAGGTCCTGTTCGCCGATGTCATCGGTGAGGTGCTCGCGCAGATAGGCGATGGCGCGATTGAGACCGCTGCTGTTCACGCCGGAGAGATCGAGCTTGTAGGAGAGACTGGCCAGCACTTCGGGTTCGGGCGAATTGGCCAGCACGTCGAGGATTTCCCAGAACAACGCCAGCCGTTTCAGGCCGCGCTGGTCGATCAGTCGCTGCATCAGCGGGCGCACCATATCGCTGGTGGCGGCATCGAAGAGCAGGCCGCGATGGCTGCGCTCCAGCAGCGGCATGATGGCGTCCATCTCGGGGATACTGGCCGCGCACTGGTCTACCAGTTGCTCGGGGAACTGGATCACCAGCGAGCGCACCGGCACCACTTCATCGCGGCCGATATTGGAAATCCAGTTCTGCGGCAGATTGGGACCGGTCATCACCAGCTGGCCGGGCGCGAAATCGCCGATGTGGTCACCAACATAGAAACGGCCCGAGGTCGCCACCACCAGGTGGATCTCGTATTCCGGATGGTAGTGCCAGCGCACGGTACGGAAGGGGTAGCCGTGCATCCATGCCGCAAAGGATTCCCCCTTGCGGATATGGACCAGTTCCAGGTCGGGCTGCATCATGTCTCCTCTCAATCGAGAGCATTTTCTTTGTGGAATCTGACAAATCGCTATTGTCAGTTTTCGCCATGTACTGCATCTTAGTGCCCGTCTGGCTGGGGCTTCTACATCACCAGCGAAGAGGGACTGATACTTTTTTGCATTTTTGAACAAAGAGAATGAAATACGATGCACGGCAGCAAAACGGCCCTCCGGGCTCCGTCTGCGCCCGATTTGTCATGCCCCTGTTGCATTGAAGGGGCATCATCGCGCACCATGGCGCAGCGCACACCGCGCGCCGTCCCCCTGAACGTACCGGAAGTCCCATGCAAATCCTGGCCAACATCAATCTCGATTCCCTGCTCGATACCTTCATCAGCCTCACCGCCGCCTTCGTGCTGGGTGGCCTGATCGGCCTGGAACGCCAGTACCGGCAGCGTACTGCCGGCCTGCGCACCAATGTGCTGGTGGCGCTGGGGGCGGCGGTCTTCGTGGACATGGCCAACCGCCTGGCCGGGCATGACGGCGCGGTCCATGTGGTGGCCTATGTGGTCTCGGGCGTCGGTTTTCTGGGCGCGGGCGTGATCATGCGCGAGGAAGGCAATGTGCGCGGCATCAACACCGCCGCCACCTTGTGGGGCTCGGCGGCGGTCGGTGCGGCAGCGGGCGCGGACCTGATCCTGGAAGCGATCCTGGCGACCCTCTTCGTGCTGGCCGCCAATACCCTGCTGCGCCCGGTGGTCAATACCATCAACCGCAAGCCGCTGGACGTGCCCTCGGTGGAAGTGACCAACACCCTCCACCTGATCGTGGAGAGCGCACACCAGAAACGTGTGCTGACCGCCGTGACCGACATGCTGGAGCAAAGCCGCCATCCTACGCACGACCTGGATGTACGCCCCTTTACCGATGATGAGGTGGAAATCGAAGCCACCCTGGCGGCCACTTCCGTGGATGGCGATGAGCTCGATGCGCTGGTCGAGCGGCTGCTGGCCTTGCCGGCCGTGAAACAGGCGTTCTGGAGTCCCAGTACGACCGATTGATCAATTAGTAGCGCTGAACTTGCCGCGCAACCACTTCACCGGCCCGCCGATGAGCGGCAATTTCTGCCACAGCTCTTCAGCCGCATCCCAGTAATCGCGGTGCTCGATGACCAACCCCGCTGTATCGAAGCGCAAATGCGTCGCTCCCAGCACCGTGTAGAACCGGCCCTTGAGCCGGAACTCGAAACGCCAGGTGGCAAAGCCCTGTGCGCCCTGCCCCATGCGCTCCAGGATCACGAAGCGTGGCTCTTCCGTGGTCTCGAACATGTGGGCAAAGATGGCACGGATGGAGCGCAGGCCCTTGATGTCATTGAAGGGGTCCTTGAACAGGGCCTCGGGCGCATAGAATTCGCCAATCCTGTCCAGGCTGCCGCGATCCAGCGCGCCATACCAGTCCAGCAAACGGTCCAGGTGCTGCATGGTCAGCTCAACAGAAAACGCTGGAACAGGACGAAGCGCAGCCGGAACGGCAGCAGCCGAAGGATCTTCAGCCAGGCCGTGAAGCGCCGCGGGAAGTGGATCTCGAAGCGGCCTTCGGAGATCCCGCGCCAGATGGCGGTGGCCGCCTGCTGCGGCGTCTGGATGGCCGGCATGGGAAAGTCGTTCTTGTCGGTCAGGTCGGTTTTCACGAAACCCGGATTGATCAGGTACACGTTCAATCCCTTGGGCCGCAAATCGCTATAAAGAATTTCCGCCAGATTGATCAGTGCGGCCTTGCCCGGACCATATACGGTCGCCCCCGGCAGCCCCACATAACCGGCCACGCTGGCCACCAGCGCAATGCCGCCGCTGCCGCGCGCCAGCATGTCGGGCAAGGCCGCACCCAATGCCGAATAGACGCTGGCGACGTTGGTGCGCAGGGTGTGTTCGGCCTCGTCTTCCTGGACTTCCCAACTGCGCTCGGGACGATACTTGGCCGCACAAAAGACCAGCAGATCGACACCGCCGAAGGCTTCCACGATGCGCGCATGCTGGTCGCGCCAGGCATCATGGCAGAGCACATCCAGCGGCGCGATGAAGGCATTCTTGTGGGCCGCCGCCACCTCTTGCAGCACATCGGCCCGGCGCGCCGAGAGTGCCACCCGGGCACCGGCCTGCAACGCCTGGCGGGCCAGCTCGGCGCCGATACCGCTGGAGGCGCCGACCAGCCAGATGCGCAGGCCGCGCAAGTCACTGACCGGTTGATTCATCGGACCAAACAACACGGCCGGGCGCGAGATCGGGGCGCGCTCGCCGGCGGCGCCGACAGCCTCCTTGGTCAAGGGCTTGGACTGGGTGTTCATACGCCCTCCTTGCGGAAGAACAGCGTGACCTGGCCCACTTCCACACCGAACTTGCTCATGCTGGTGCGGTTGATGAGGGTGCGCTCGTCCATCTGGTACATCCAGTCATCCATCTGGACTTCGTATTGCTTGTCATCGACCGGCAGCAGCAGCGTGTAATTCCAGTGCAGCGCATTGCCGGCCGTATGGCCGATGGCCTCGCCGATGACGTCACCGGCACGTCCACGCCAGCTGTTGTCGGGCTGGCGTACCAGGGTCCAGATGCGGGTCTGGGTCTGGCCATCGTCATAACGGAAACGCTCGTCCAGCGTGAGCGTATTGCCCTCCACGGTGCCGGTCACGACCACGTGAAAACGCCGCGCCACTTCGCCGCTGCGCTTCTGGAACATGCCCCAGGCTTCCGTGCGGCCCTTGAAGAAGACCGCCGGATCGAACACCGGTGTCTTGCCTGCATAGTCCGACAATTGTTGCGAGGCGCAACCACCCAGCAGCACTGCCAGCAGCGCCAGTCCCAACCAGGTCCACAGGCGCGCGGGCAGGTCCGGGCGCATCAGCTTGGCATCCATGACTCACTCCTTTTGCAAGAGGAATTGCACCACATCGGTCTGGCCTTCATCGAAGCCGACTTCGCAGAACACGTAATACAGCTGCCACAGGCGGCGGAAGCGCTCATCGAAACCTTGCGCGGCGATGGTCTCGCGCTCGGACTGGAAGGCATCGTTCCAGCGACGCAGGGTCTCGGCATAGTCACGGCCAAAATGGAAACGGTCACGCGTGGCCAGGCCGGCACGCTGGGCGCAGCGCGAGAAACGCTCATGACTGGGCAGCATGCCGCCCGGGAAGATGAATTCGCGGATGAAGTCGGCACTGTCGCGATAGCGCTCGAAGACGGCCTCATCGATGGTGATCGACTGGATCAGCGCACGACCGCCGGGTTTCAGGCGCGCCGAGACGGTATCGAAATAGGTCTGCCAGAAGCGCTCGCCGACTGCCTCGAACATCTCGATGGAGACGATGGCATCGTATTGGCCGTCCAGATCGCGGTAGTCGCACAGTTCGAGATGCGCCAGATGCTCCAGTTGCTGATGGCGCATGCGTTCCTGAGCGAAGGCCAGTTGCGAGGGCGAGATCGTCACGCCATGCACGCGGATGCCCAGGCGCGCTGCGTGTTCGGCAAAACCGCCCCAGCCGCAGCCGATTTCCAGGACGCGGTCCCCCGCGCGCAGCCCGAGCTGGTCGACGATGCGCTGGTACTTGGCGGCCTGGGCTGACACCAGGCTCTGGCCGGGCGCACTGAAGATGGCGGAGGAATAGGTCATCGTCGGGTCCAGCCACAGACGATAGAAATCATTGCCCAGGTCGTAGTGCGCATGGATGTTGCGACGGCTGCCGCTGCGTGTATTGGAGCGCAGCAGGTGGCGCAGACGGTACCACAGCGAGGCCAGGCGTCCGCCCTCGACGGCGCTGGAAAGCGCCGCGCGGTTGCGCATGGCCAGGCGCAGCAGTGCGGCCAGGTCGGGGGTATCCACCCAGCCGTTGCCGTAGGCTTCACCAAAGCCGATGTCGCCGGCACGCAGGATGGCACCGCAGGCGCGCCAGTCGAGGATGCGCAGTTGCGCGCTGGGTGGCTGGCGCAGATCGCCGAAGGTCAGCGTGGTGCCGTGGGGCGTGATCAGTTCCAGGTGGCCGTGGTTGAGACGCTCGAGCATCGCCAGGAACAGGCGAGCCGAAATCGGTCCGGCACGACGGCCGGTAGTCTGCAATGCGGGGCTGCGGTTCACGATAGGGTTTCCTTTCCAGAAGAAGGTCCTGCGGCGGCGGCGCGCTCAGGCTTGCTGAACCAGGGCACGCGCTTGCGCCACAACAGCAAGGCCTGCCAGTGGATACGGGCGACCACGCCCAGGGTAAGCAGTGGCTGTGCACACAGCGCACCGAAGGCTGTGGCCGCAGTCAGGGGGTGCAAACGGCCACCGATGGAGGTACGCATCAGGGGTTGCAGGCCGCGTGTAGTCTCCGCAGGTTGGCCGTGGTCGTAATAATCGATGCCAACGAAGGCGGTATCTCCGCCGGCATCCGGATGTCGCAATTGATCGCGGAAGCGGAAGCGATAGAAGCCGCGCACTTCGCAGAACGGCGAGACGTGCATCAGCTTGTTGCAGACCAAGCGCGTGTGTTCATCGATGACACCCTGTTCGGGTGCCGAGAGCAGGTAGTGCTGGGTCTCGCCGAAGGTGTTGTTGACCTCGGCCAGCACGGCGCGCAGATGGCCCTCACGGTCGTGGCACAGGAAAAAGCTGACCGGATTGAAAACGAAGCCGAACAGGCGCGGAAAGGTCTGCAACCAGATCGTCCCATCGTGCGGCAAGCCTGCTTGTTGTAGATGCGCGCGTACCCAGTGCGACAGATCGCTGCCATCACGGGGACCATAGTCGCGCGTACGCACGCACATCGGACGGCGGCGATTTACGCCGAACCAGGCATTGCCGGTCTCGTTGAGGCGCGCCAGATCGAGACGCACGCAGAACACCGGATAGACAAACTTGTGCGGCACCGGGCGCAGGCGCTGGTGCATCACCTGTCCGCTCAGCAACAGCGCGGGCGCGTCAGTGCGCGAGGTCAGCGAAATAGTCATGGGGACGCCCAATCCGGCGTTACGCCGAAATCCTTGATCACGCGCAGGGCCGATTTGAGGCCGTCTTCATGGAAGCCGTAACCCGTCCAGGCGCCGGCAAACCAGGCGCGATGCTTGCCCTGGATCTCGGGCAGGCGGCGCTGGGCATCGATGGCGGGCTGGTCGAAGACCGGATGCTCGTAATCGAAACGGCCCATCACGGTGGCCGGATGCGGTGGCTGCGGCGGGTTCAGCGTGAGCACGATGTCGGTCTTGCAGGGCAGGTCCTGCAGGCGATTCAACCAGTAGCTCACGCACACCGCACGGCTGCCATCGCCGTGACGCGAACCGAGGTAGTTCCAGGCCGACCAGACCTTGTCCAGGCGCGGCATGAGCGAGACGTCGCTGTGCAGCCAGGCGGTATTGGCCTGGTAGCGCACGGCCGCGAGCACCTGGTGCTCCTCGATGGTGGCATCCTGCAGCAGGGCCAGGGTCTGGGGCGCGTGGGTGGCGAAGACCACGGCATCGAACTGTTCTTCGCGGGGTTCGGCACCGCCACTGCGCACCAGCACACCCCGCTCGTTGCGGGTGACGCTGGCCAGACGACTGCCCAGGCGCACATCGTCCAGGGTGGCGGCGATGCGCCGCACGTACTCGCGCGAGCCGCCACGCACGGTACGCCAGCGCGGACGGTTGTTGACCTGCAGCAGGCCGTGATTGATGCAGAAGCGCAAAAAGGTCGCCGCCGGAAAATCCAGGATGTCCGCAGGCGAACTGGACCAGATCGCCGCGGCCATCGGAATCAGATAGGCATCACCGAACAGGGCACCATAACCGCCCTCCTTGAGCAGTTGGCGCAGGCTCACCGGTCGGCCTTCGCAGGCGGCCAGGTTGGTATGGGCCGCACGATTGAAGCGCAGGATGTCACGCAGCATGCCCAGGAAAGACGGCTGCAACAGGCGCTGGCGCTGGGCGAAGACGGTATCGAGGTTGGTGCCGGCCCATTCGAAGCGCCCTTCATCCATCGACACGCCGAAGGACATGTCGGTGTCGTAGGTCTCGACCTTGAGCTCCTCAAACAGCGCAATCAGGTTGGGATAGGTCCAGTCATTGAAGACCAGGAAGCCGGTATCGACCGGGAAAGGCACACCCTCCGGGGCGATCTCCACCGTATTGGCGTGACCGCCCAGCGTGGGCGCGGCCTCGTACAGCACCACCTGATGCTTGCGCGCCAGCAGGTAGGCGCTGGCCAGGCCGGAAATGCCGGCGCCGATGACGGCGATGCGCTGTCCTGTGCCCGGCGCGTTGGCTGCTACGTCTGGAGTCATGAAAACTTGCCCGCCTATGTCTTTGTTATTGAAGTTCCGCCGTTGCCAGTCCGTGGGAAACCTTCCCCGCCCTGCTGGCCCGTGCCGCTTTGGTGACCGGGGCGGCGCCTTGTGGCCGCCCTTTTTGGCCTGTCGCGCCGCTTATTTGCTATTCATCCTTGATTTAGGTGCTAAGATTACTACCAAAGAAAAATAAAATCTACTAATTAGTAACTTAAACTACCAATGAGTATTTTCGGCAAACTGAGCTTCAAGGACCAAGCCTTCAAATTACGGGAAAACGCCATCCTAGATGCGGCCACGTCGGTACTGGGCAGCAAGGGCTATGACCTGATGACCATGGACGATGTGGCTGGTGCGGTGGGTATCTCCAAACCCAGCCTGTACAAGCATTTCAAGTCCAAGGAAGAGCTGATCGGCGAGACCATGCTGCGCCTCATCGATGGTGCCATCGACCAGCTGGCGGAGCTCGAACACATCGCCAGCCCGCGCGGCAAGCTCGAAGCGATGCTGGAATGGGCGCTGCGGGTGCGGCTGGAGGGCGGACTGCCGTTCCTGCCGTCCACCAGCGCGCATGTGCGCGAGATGCTCATGCGCAACGTCAAGTACGTCATGCGCGTGCTCAAGCTCAACGGCCAGCTGGAAAAGCTGGTGAAGGAAGCGCAGAAGAATGGGGAGCTCGATGCCGCCCTGCCCAGCGACGTGGTGTTGTACAGCTACTACGCACGCACCTGTGACCCGGCGGTGGATTACCTGCAGAAGTTCAGCAAGATGAGCGATGACGAGATCGTGAAATACATGCTGCACGTGGCCTTCAACGGTTTCACGCGCTGACGTGCACAGCCGCCGTGCTCAAGGGCGGCTGTGCCCTTGCCTGACTTACAAGCCGTAGCAGCGCGCCGCCGTCGCGCCCCATAGCTGTTCGCTTTGCGCTTCCGACAGACGGGTGGCCGCCCACTCGCGCAGCACGCCGGCCACCGTGGCATAGGAAGCGGCCAGCAGGCACACCGGCCAGTCCGAGCCGAACATCAGGCGCTGCGGCCCGAAAGCTTCCAGCGCGGTATCCAGGCACAACACGATATTGTCGTAATCCTTCTGTCGCAATCCGCGCAGCCAATCCGCCTCGGTTACCAGCCCCGACAACTTGCAGGCCACATGCGGCATGGCGGCCAGTGCACGCAACTGGCGTTTCCAGTCACTGAAGGAAGCTTCATTTCGCCCGAAATCCGCCAGGGCCGGCTTGCCCAGGTGATCCAGCACCAGCCAGTGGCGGTCATGGCGTGCGCAGAAAGCCTGCACCTCCGGCATCTGCCTGGCGTGGACCAGCACGTCATAGACCAGTCCCTGCTGCTGCAACCATCGGATGCCGGCATTGAAGGCCGGGGCCTCGACGAAGGCCGTGACGTCGGCTTCATCCTGGATCTGGTGACGCAGTCCGACCAGCTTGTCCCGCCCCCACTGCGCCACATTGGCGGCCAGGTGGGGCGAAGAGATGTCTTCCCAGCCCACCACACCGGCAATGCGATGGTCGGCGCGCGCCAGATCCAGCAGGAAGCCGGTTTCTTCGCGTCCGGCGCGGGCCTGCACGGCAATCGAGCCCTGCAAGCCTTCGGCCGCCAGGACCGGATGCAGTTGCCCGGGCAGGCGATCACAGGCCAGCAGTTCCATGCCCTTGCCGATCCAGGGATAGTCGTCGGCGCGATAGCGCCAGAAATGCTGATGAGCGTCGATGCGGAGGGGTTTCATGATGCAGTCTCGGGAGGGGGAGGAGAATGAGGGCATCCACATTTCCCGGTTTTTTTCTGGCTGAAAAACGCGGGAACGGGAAATGAACAACGCGGGCGCCGCAAGCGCGCGGCGTCCCTGATCTCCCCGGACCCTGCCGGGGAAACCGGTGAACGCAAGATCCGATCAGTCGTACAGCACGGCCTTGATCTTGGGATCGTCGATGTTGCTCTTGTCGTACCAGTAGAAACCGGTATCGATGATCTTGGGCAGCTTCTCGCCCTTGATCGCCTTGACCGCCGCTTCCACGGTCTTGTAGCCGATGCCCACCGGGTTCTGGGTGATGGCGCCGGCCATGATGCCTTCGCGGATCGCATCCGTCTGCTGCTTGCCGGAGTCATAGCCGATGATGATGATCTTGCGCTTCATCTCCCTCACGCCATTGACCACGCCGATGGCCGAACCTTCGTTGGTACCGAAGATGCCCTTGATCTTGGGATAAGCCTGCAGGATGGACTTGGTCACTTCGGTGGACTTGAGCTGGTCGCCCGCGCCGTATTGCACGCTGACCACCTTGATCTTGGGATAGCTGGACTTGATGCGCTCCAGGAAGCCATCGCGGCGGTCCACACCGGTACGGCTGGTCTGGTCGTGCGCGACCACGGCGACTTCACCTTCCTTGCCGATGAGCTCGGCCATCTTGTCGGCGGCCAGGGCCGCGGCGGCGCGGTTGTCAGTGGTGGCGGTGGTGACGGGGATGTCGCTGTCCACGCCCGAGTCAAAGGCCACCACCGGGATCTTGGCGGCTTGTGCCTTCTTCAGCAGGGGGATGGCGGCCTTGCTGTCCAGGGCGGCAAAGCCGATGGCCTGCGGCTTCTTGGCCAGGGCGGCGGAGAGCATGTCGATCTGCTTGTCGACCATGGCTTCGGTTTCCGGACCTTCGAAGGTGACCTTCACCTTCAGGTCGCGGCCGGCCTGGTCGGCACCGGCTTTGACGGCCTGCCAGAACTGGTGCTGGAAGCCCTTGGAAATGAGCGGCACATAGATTTCCTGCGCCTGCGCAGCCGAAGTGCCGACGGCGAAGGCCAGACCCAGGGCAGCGGCCAGTAACTTGTTCTTGAACACGGTACGTCTCCTTTTGTTATCGATGATGGAGTGCCGGAAATGGCGCTTCCGGCGGGGCTTGCGTTGCTACGTTTAAATCATGTCATGCGCTTGCGCCCTGGCTCAGGCACGGCGGCGCCGCAGAATATCCAGATACACGGCCAGGATGATGATCACGCCGGTGACCACCGTCTGCCACTCCTGCGCCACCGACATGATGCGCAGGCCATTGACCAGCACGCTCATGATGAAGGCGCCGATGATGGTCCCCAGGATGGTGCCGGTACCGCCCGAGAGCGAAGTACCACCGATCACCACGGCGGCAATCGCATCGAGCTCGTAACCCTGGCCCAGAGCGGGCTGCGCCGAATTGAGGCGGGACGCGATGATGAGTCCGGCAATGCCGCAGATGGCCCCCGAGAAGGTGTAGACCGCCACCTTCCAGAAATCCACCTTCACGCCCGACAGGCGCAGCGCTTCCTCGTTGCTGCCCAGCGCAAAGGTATAGCGGCCGAAGACGGTCTTGTTGAGGATGATGGAGGCGCCGATGGCCACGATGAAGAGGATCAGCACGGCGTTGGGAATCGGCAGCGAAGGGATCAGGTCGCCGATGAGTGAATCCTGGGCGATGGACGAGAAGCCCTCGGTATCGTTGAAATAGATCGGACGGGTACCGGAAATCACCAGCGACAGACCCTTCAACAACATCATCATGCCCAGCGTGGCGATGAAGGGCGGCACCTTGAGCTTGGCGATCACCATGCCCGAGACCCAGCCCGAGAGTGCGCCGAAGAAGATGGCCGCTGCGATGCCCAGCGGCAGCGGCATGCCCCAGTTGGTCAGCACCACGCCGGCCATGACGGCGCAGAAGGTCATCATGGTCCCCACCGAGAGGTCGATGCCGGAGGTGATGATGACGTAGGTACAGGCAATGGCCAGCACACCGTTGACGGCGGTGGATTGCAGGATGCTGACCAGGTTGTCCACCTCCATGAAGTTGGGCGAGGCGAAGCTGAAGAACAGGATCATCAGCATCAGACTGGCAAAGGCCAGCAGTTTCTGGCGCGCCGCCGGGTTGAACAGGCGGGCGCGCAGGCCCGTGGGGGAAGCGTTGTTGGTCATGGTGGATGCGGAGGTGGCGGAGTGGATATTGTTTGCCATGATCGGTCTGTCTCTCTTGTAGGGTCTGGATGCGCGGCCGGTCTTGTTACGCCAGGGCCGACGCGCGCTGCGTGGCCAGCTGCATGATGTTTTCCTGCGTGGCCTCGGCGCGCGCGAGCTCACCGGTGATGCGGCCTTCGCACATGACCAGGATGCGGTGGCTCATGCGCAGCACCTCGGGCAGTTCGGAGGAAATCATCACGATGGCCTTGCCCTGTTCGGCCAGGGCATCGAGCAGTTTGTAGATCTCGCTCTTGGCGCCGATGTCGATGCCGCGTGTGGGCTCGTCGAAGAACAGGATGTCGCAGTCGCGCAGCAGCCACTTGGCGATCACGATCTTCTGCTGGTTGCCGCCCGAGAGCAGGCGCGCCTGCTGTTGCACCGAGGGTGTCTTGATGGCCAGCTGGCGCACATAGCCCTGCGCTGCGTCACGGATGGCACGCTGGTCCATGAAGCCCGCTCTGGTAAAACGGCCCATGCTGGAGAGCGCGATATTGGCCTGCACGTCCATGCCCACGGCCAGTCCGAAATGCTTGCGGTCTTCCGACAGATAACCGATGCCATGCGCGACCGCATCGGCGGGTTGGCGGATCACCGCCTTGCCGCCGTGGATGATGATCTCGCCCGACTCCAGCGGATCGGCGCCGAAGATGGCGCGCGCCACTTCCGTGCGGCCCGCGCCCATGAGTCCGGCGAACCCGAGGATCTCGCCCCGGCGCAGCTTGAAGCTGACGTCGCGGATGGCGCGACCACGATTCAAGCCGCGCACTTCCAGCACCACTTCATTGCCGGAAGTATCGGGCGGCATGCGCTGTTCGCCATCGAGGGCGCGGCCCACCATCATGGAGATGATGGTATCCATGGAGGTGCCCTGCATCGGCACGGTGGCGATGTACTTGCCATCGCGCATGACGCTGACGCGATCGGCGATCTGACGCAATTCGTCCATCTTGTGCGAGATGTAGACGATGCCCACGCCCTGCGCCTGCAGGTCGCGGATGATGCGGAAGAGCTCGGCGATCTCGGCATTGTTCAGAGCCGCCGTCGGTTCATCCATGATGAGCACGCGCGAATCGAAGGACAGCGCTTTGGCGATCTCCACCATCTGCTGGCGGGCCACGCTCAATTCGCCCACCGGCGTACGCGGGTCCATGTCCAGGCGCATGCGGGAGAAGATGGCGGCGGCCTGGCGGTTCAACTGGTCTTCATCGATGATGAGGCCGAAGCCCTTGCGCGGTTCGCGACCGATGAAGATGTTCTGGGCGGCGGAAAGGTGGTTCATCAGGTTCAGTTCCTGATGGATGATGCCGATGCCCAGGGCCTGGGCCTGGCGCGGTTCGCGGATGTCCACCGGCTTGCCGTCAAGCAGGATGTCGCCGCTGTCACGCTGATAGACGCCGGAGAGGATCTTCATCAATGTGGACTTGCCGGCGCCGTTCTCGCCCATCAGGGCGTGGACCTCGCCGGCCACCAGTTCGAACTGGCAATTATCCAGCGCCAGCACGCCCGGAAAGCGCTTGCTGACGTTGCGCAGGGCGATCACCGGTGTGGCCGATGCCGTCGCCGCTGCGCGGGCTTGTGTCTCGTGTTCTTGCTGCATGCTCACCTCGGATGTGGATGCACTGCTGGCCGGATTGGCTCCTGACCATCGTTTGCACGACTCTGCGGTCGCTGTTTTTCGGTGCTGCCTGAATGGCGTACTGCTTACTCTACCGTCTTGCGAAAAACCTGGAAAGCCATTGACTGGCCCTCACCGGACCTTGCCGTCGCGCACACTCAATCCTGCTGCGCGGCCAGGTCGAAGATGCGGGTCATCGGCACCCATTTCTCTCCGGCCGGGGTCCATGGCGTGGGCGCCTGGAAGCGCCACATCAGTTCTTCCCACGCGCGGACCCTGGGGTCGCTCTGGCTGGCTTGCGCCATGGCGGCGGCATCGAAGACGGCGTCATCGGTTTCCATCACCATCACCATGCGTGTACCCAGGCGATAGATTTCCATGCCGGTTACGCCCTGCTGGTGCAGATGCGTGGCGATCTCGGGCCAGATGCGGCGGTGATGCTGTTCATACTCGGCGATGAGCGCGGGGTCATCCTTGAGATCCAGGGCCAGAACGGTACGCATGGCGGCCTCAGGTCAGGGCGCGGTCGAGATGGGTATAGCCCCCATCGACGAAGACCCATTGCCCGGTGGTATGCGAGGAACGTCCCGAGAGCAGGAACACCGCCATGTCGGCCATTTCCTCAGAGGTGGTGAAACGCTTGCCCAGCGGGATCTTGCTGGTGATGGCATCGAGTTTCTCCTGGGGCTGCTCGAAGGTGGCGATCCATTTCTCGTAGAGCGGGGTCATCACTTCGGCAGGGATGAGGGCATTGACGCGCACGCCATCGTCGCGCAGAGCGGCGGCCCATTCGCGCGTGAGCGACAATTGCGCGCCCTTCGATGCGCAATAGCCGCTGGTATTGCCCTGCCCCGTGACGGCCGTCTTGGAGGAGACATTGAGGATGGCACCGCGCGTGGCCTTGAGGTGGGGCACGCAATAATGCGCCATCACGTAATAGTGGATCAGGTTACGCTCCAGCGAGGCGACAAATTCATTGCGCCCGGCATCCAGACCCACACTGTCGTTGACCCCGGCATTGTTGACCAGTCCATCGAGACGGCCGAAGCGCCGCACGGTCTCGGCAACGGCCTCGCCGCAGGCTGCCTCGTCCTGCAATTCCAGCCGGAACAGGGCGGCAAGCGACTGCAGACCGGTCAGGCGGCTCCAGAACTGCGGCTCCGGTGCGCTGCGCGCAAACACCACCGGAATGGCGCCCTCGGCCGCCAGCTGCAGGCTGATCGCTCCGCCGATGCCGGAGGCGCCACCGGTCACGATGACTACCTTCTCTTGCAGGTTCAAATCCACATCAGTCTCCGTTTTCGTTCTTTTCGTTCATCTTGCAATGGCAATGTCTGCCTTAATCCCGGAAGCGGTACTGCTCCAGTGAAGCAGGCTTCATTTCGATCGAAAACCCCGGCAAGGCGGGCGGCATGTAGGCCGCGTTGCGGATCACGCAGGGATCGACGAAGTGCTCGTGCAGGTGGTCCACGTATTCGGTCACGCGCCCGTCCTTGCTGCCGGAAATGCAGAGGTAGTCGATCATCGACAGGTGCTGCACATATTCGCACAGGCCCACGCCACCGGCATGCGGGCAGACGACCTTGCCGTACTTGGCGGCCATGAGCATGACGGCCAGGATTTCATTGACGCCGCCCAGGCGACAGGAGTCGATCTGCACCACATCGATGGCATCGCGCATGATGAACTGCTTGAAGAGCACGCGGTTCTGGCACATCTCGCCGGTAGCGACCTTGACCGCACCGATACCCGCGCGGATCTTGCGATGGCCTTCCACGTCATCCGGGCTGGTCGGTTCCTCGATGAACCACGGTTGCGCGAAGGCCAGTTGATTGACCCAGTCGATGGCCTGATCCACTTCCCAGACCTGATTGGCATCGATCATCAGATTGCGCTCCGGCCCCAACACTTCACGGGCGATGCGCACGCGCCGCTTGTCGTCTTCGAGATCGCGGCCAACCTTGAGCTTGACGTAGTTGAAGCCCTGGTCGACGGCTTCCTGGCACAGTCGCCGCAGCTTGGCGTCGTCATAGCCGAGCCATCCGGCCGAGGTGGTGTAGCAGGGATAGCCTTCCTGTTCCAGCGTGCGCAGGCGCTCGGCCTTGCCGGCCTCTTTTGCGCGCAGCAGCGCCAGCGCTTCGTCCGGGGTGATGCAATCGGTGATGTAGCGGAAGTCGATGGTGCGCACCAGCTCCTCGGGCGTCATGTCGGCCACCAGTTTCCACACCGGCTTGCCGACCGCCTTGGCCCACAGGTCCCAGGCGGCATTGACCACCGCGCCGGTAGCCAGGTGGATGGCCCCCTTGTCCGGACCGATCCAGCGCAGCTGACTGTCGGAGGTGACATGGCGCCAGAAGCGCCCCATGTCGGCGGCAATCCAGTCCAGCTCCAGGCCCACCACCAGGTGCTCCATGGCACGGATGGCGGCGCAGCAGATCTCGTTGCCACGGCCGATGGTGAAGGTCAGGCCGTGACCCTTGAGTTGTTCATTGTCGGTGTCGAGGATGACATAGGCGGCCGAATAATCCGGATCCGGATTCATCGCATCGGACCCATCCAGCGATTGCGAAGTAGGAAAGCGCACGTCCAGCACGCGCAGGGCAGTGATCTTGGTCATCAGTCTCTAACGTGGATGCCGGGGCGCCAAGGGGCTGCCGTCGGCCGGGCGGTCCGTGGCGGACGGCCCAGGGTGATCGTCTCCGGGGCCGGGCCCCTTTTTTTGATTTCTCTCACAAATAAAATTTCATTTCATCTGTGAGTGACAGAGCATAACCCTGATTATCCTCCCAATGCAGGGCTGGCCCGATGAAGTTTCCGCGCGGATCGATATCGATTTCGTGATGACGATGCCGCATCAAGAGGTCATTCATGAAAATTTATTTTACAAATAAAATGGTTTTTTCATCAAAATCCCCTACAATCCGGCCCCATCAACCGCCCGCTTTTGCGATCTTGCGACCATTGCACCAGAACGCCATGCCCAGAACCCGGAAACTCCATCCCGCCGAAGCCCCTGCCGTGCAGACCGCCACCGACCACGAGGAGGAAAGCGCCAGTGGCAAGACGCGCTACGCCGCGCCGGCGCTGGACAAGGGCCTGGACATCCTGGAGTTGCTGAGCCGCTCGGAGCAGATGCTGACCCTGAACCAGATTTCCCGGCAACTGGGGCGCAGCGTCAACGAGATCTTCCGCATGGTGGTCACGCTGGAACAGCGCGGCTATCTGGTGGCTGACAACGACCATTACCGGCTCTCGCTGAAACTGTTTGAACTGGCGCACCATCATCAACCGATCCGCTCGCTGGTCAGCACTGCCCTGCCCCACATGCGCGAGCTGGCCAATCGCTCGATGCAGTCGACCCATCTGACGGTCTATGAAGCCGGTCGGGTGATCGTGGTGGCACAGGTCGACAGTCCCGAGCGCTGGGCCTTCGGGCTGAAGGTCGGTGCGCTAGTGAGCCTGACCGATACCGCCTCGGGCCATGTGCTGCTGGCGTTTCGCGACCAGGCCGAGCGCGCCAGCATGCTGGCTGCGCACGTGCGCATGGATGGTGAACAGGAAATCGAGACGGCGCAGTTGATGCGCCAGATCGAGGACACGCGCAAACGCGGTCACTCGCGCATGGAAAGCCGCCAGATCCGGGGGGTGATCAACCTGTCCTATCCGGTCATGGGCGCCAACGACCGCATGCTGGCGGCACTGAACGTGCCCTATATCGAACGCATCGACAAGAAGGTCAATCCCAGCCTGGACGAGGTGCAAGGGATCGTCCAGGAAATCTCGGCGCGGCTGTCGCGGCTGATGGGGGATTCAAGTTTCGGGTCCTGAGGACGGACCCGAGGCAAGGCCTCAGCCGGCGAAGCGCACTTCCGGCAGGCCGCGCACACCAGGCAACGGCACGCTGAACAAGGCACCGGCCAGCTTGTCTTGGGCGCGTTGTCCGGCGCTCATGCCTTCGTGGGCGGTGGTCACGAACAGGGTAGCAAAGTCGGCACCGCCGAACGCCACGCAGGACGGCTGTGCGGTGGGCACATCGATGATGCGGTCGATCCTGCCGTCAGGGGCAAACCGCACCACGCGCGCGCCACCCCACTGGGCGTTCCAGACGTAACCATCGGCGTCGACGGTGGAACCATCGGGGCCACCCGGCTGCCCGGACAGATCGGCGAAGAGGCGCGCATTGGAGACGGCGCCGCTGTCGGTGTCGTAGTCACACACCATGATCTTGCCGGCCATGGAGTCGCAGTGATACATCAGCCTGCCATCGAGGCTGAAGCAGATGCTGTTGGAAATGGCGATGCCGGGCAGGGCCAGGCGTTCCAGACTCAGGTCGGCATTCAAGCGATAGAAGCTGGCGATGGGCGCGCGGCCGGCGTCTTCATTCAAGGTCCCGAAAACGAAACGGCCCTGGCGGTCGCAGCGGCCATCGTTGAGGCGCGTGGTCGGCAGATCGCCTTCGATGCGGCAGATCGGACTGATGCTGCCGGTGTTCAGGTCGAAGAAGGCCAGGCGCGATTCCAGTCCGATCAGAAGACGCTGCGCTTCGGCCGTGAAGGCAAAGCAGCACAGGCGTTCCGGCATGCCCCAGCTGCGCGTGGCACCACTGGCCGGATCATGGTTCCACAAGCGGGATGCGTGGATATCGGTCCAGAAGACCGTCTGCGAGCGCTCGCACCAGAGCACTCCTTCGCCCAGTTCATGATGTCCGTCAACCAGCAATTGCGCATTCATCGGGGTTCCGCCTGCAAATCAAATAAATGAAAAAATGAAAAAATGAAAAAATGAAAAAATGAAAAAAAAATGAAAAAAAATGAAATAAATTAAATAAACAATATAGATAGTTTGAATGGCGCAATCAACCATGCACCACCAAGACAAAAAAGGGTGGGCTTGCGCCCACCCTCAACTACATCAAGACCACCTCAGGAAGGATTACAGATACTGCTGTTCGTTACATCAGAACGAGTGGGCGATACCGAAGTAACCACCAGTCTGCTTCAAGCCGGAAACGCCGTTGTCGGCACCATTTTCCAGGACGTGACCAGCGCCAGTGCCGTTACGCACGGTGCCCACGTCGACGTACAGCAGGGTACGCTTGGACAGGAAGTAGTTCACGCCAGCCATGTACAGGTTGGCCGTGCCGCCGCCATTGCCCACGCCGGAAGAACTGACCGAAGCGTTGTTGGCATTGACGTGGAACCAGGAAGCGACCAGTTGCAGTTGCGAGGTCACGTCATAGTTGGCGCCGATCCAGTACTGGTTGGCACGGCTCGGGGCACCTGCCGCGGCATTGGGCGCACGCAGGTTTTCGTAGCCGACGAACATCTTGAGCTTGTCGATCTTGTAGGTACCGCCCAGGATCAGTTCCTTGGAGTGGCTCCAGACGTTGGTGTAGTCACCGTTGGAATCACGGATCACGTCATAGATGGCGCGCAGTTCCAGGCCGTTCTTCTGGTAGGCCACCGAGATGCCGTCCTTGCGACCATCGCTGTTGCCAGTGTTGGTCACGCCGCCGTTGAACGAACCGGCCTTTTCACCCAGGCTGGTCTGCAGATTGACGGTGAAACCAGCCATGTCGGGGCTGTTGTACTCGATGATGTTGGAAGCACCCGGCCAGTTGCGGCCGTTGACCAGGGTCACGGTACCGATGGCTTGCTGGCCGGTCGGATCCAGATACCAGATGTCATTGTTGATGAACAGGTTCTTGCCGAACTTGATGGAACCGGCGGTGGCCGAGGACAGACCGACGTAGGAACGACGGTTGAACAGGGCATTGTTGCTGGTGTCGGTGCCGTTGAGGGCGCCCTTGGTCGAATTGAAACCGGATTCGATCAGGAAGAAGGCATTGTTACCGCCGCCCAGGTCTTCCGTGCCCTTGAAGCCGATCATGCTGGTGCCCCATTGATTGTTGGCGGCGCTCCACTTGGAACCTTGACCGTTGGTACCGGCATTGGTCTGGAAGTCGACACCGGCCACGACACGGCCGTAAATGGTGACACTGCTTTGCGCCTGCGCCTGTGCCGAGAACGCTCCCATGAGCGCCAGCGCGCACAGGGTCTTTGCTCCAATAAAGGATGGCTTCACTTGCTTCATGAATAGTCTCCGTGGATATTGCCGTTTAAAATTTTTTTCGTCGGTGGGCTTGGCCGTGCAGCGTTGCACTTCAGACCCCTGGGTCCTGACGGACCCCTGACAGTCTCCCAACTTGTTGTTTTGATGCTGCCCGACCGTCTTCTCTTTCATCCCGTAGCTGCGCTGGTTGTCTCCTGTACAGCCCGGAATGTGGCTAGATACTAAGTATTCAGTTCATGTCTTTCCAATGAAATCTTTAGCAATTCCGATATGCGATTTGATATCATCAATTCCTAATAAAAAACGATTGATAAAATTTAGAACCCATTTCGTAAATGGGCGTGAGTGCCTATTTACGAAATGGGTTCTAAAAACCGTCCCCGGAGACTTATGAAAAACAGTGACCCGAACTGGTTTCTGCGGGCGCGATTGAAGACCCGTCAGCTGCTTCTGCTGATCGCTCTCGACGACACCCGCAACATCCACCGCGCCGCCAGCGAGCTGAACATGACGCAGCCGGCTGCTTCCAAGCAACTCAAGGACCTCGAGGACATGCTGGGCGTGTCCCTGTTCGAGCGCCTGCCGCGCGGCATGCGGCCCACCATCTATGGCGAGGCCATGATCCGCCATGCGCGCATGGCCCTGACCAGCCTGTCCAAGGCGCATGAAGACATCGTGGCCCTGAAATCGGGCCTCTCCGGCCAGGTCGACGTGGGCGTGATCCTCTCGCCGGGCATGGCTCTGCTGCCTCCGGCCATCGCACGGGTCAAGGAACAGGCGCCGATGTTGCGCATCGGCGTAGAGGTGGAAAGCAGCAACATCCTGCTCTCGCGCCTGCTGCACGGGGAGCTGGACTTCATCATCGGTCGCATCCTGGACGAAGAAGCCCGTGGCGGCCTGCTCTATGAAGAGCTGGCCGACGAGCCGGTGTGCGCCGTGGCCCGCGTGGGCCATCCCTTCCACACCCGTACCGACCTGAGCCTGGCTGACCTGGCCAGCGAAGCCTGGATCATGGCGCCCAAGGGCAGCATCCTGCGGGCACGCTGCGACCAGATGTTCCGTGAGCAAGGCCTGGCGCCGCCCTCCAACGTGGTCGACACCACCGCCATCCTCTTCATCACCAGCCTGTTGCAGCAGACCGATTTCATCTACGCGATGCCCACCGAAGTGGCACGCTACTACACCCAGGCACGCCTGATGGATATCCTGCCCATCGAACTGCCCTGCCGCATGGCCGGCTTCGGCATCATCACGCGCCAGGACAACCTGCTCTCGCCCGGGGCCAACCTGGTCCTGCAGGCCATCCGCGAAGTGGCGAAAATGATTTACTGATTCCCCGCCTGCCCGGGCATGTGCCATGCCGGGGTCGGTTTTCTGCGCCGAGTTTTATTAAGAAATGTAAGGTAACGTAAGACTCTCTGAAATCGGGCGACAACGCGGCACCAAAAACAAAATCACACCGCAAAAAAACTTTAAAAAACGCGGCTAAAAAACAACACCCCACGCGCGCAAAAAACTAAGTTTTTTCAAGCTGTCATACAGCTTTTTCCGGAAACTCTCCAGGTTACCTCCCGCTTCCAAACTCTTTTAGCGTTTGCGCAAAATTTGCGCAAAAAAAAGAGTCGCCATTGGGCGACTCTTTCTGGTCCGCAGCGCAGGCGCGCTTCGTCAAACCTGTCACACCCAACCGGCGTCGACGATGAATTCCTGCGCGGTGCACATGGCGCTATCGTCGGCGGCCAGGAACAGCACCATGCGCGCCAGGTGCCAGGGCAGCAGATCGCCCTGCAGGCACTGGTTGCGGGCGATCGCCTTCTTGCCCTCTTCATCCAGCCACAGCTTGATCTGGCGTTCGGTCATGACCCAGCCCGGTGTCACGGTATTGACGCGGATCTTGTGCGGACCGAGGTCGCGCGCCAGGCCGCGTGTCAGGCCCAGAGTCGAGGCCTTGGCCGTGGTGTAGACCGGGAAGCCGCCACTGGACTGATGCCAGCTGATGGAGCTGAAGTTGATGATGGAACCGCCGCCACGGCGCTTCATGCCTTCCACCACCGACTGCACCGCAAAGAAGGACGGACGCTGGTTGATGGCGATGCGATCGTTCCAGTACTCCAGCGTCACTTCTTCCAGCGTGTGACGCTGGTCATTGGCGGCATTGTTGACCAGCACGTCGAAGTCGCCCAGTTGCGCTTGCAGCTCGGCGATGGTGGCCTGGAAGGCCGGGATGTCACGCAGGTCGCATTGACGGAACAGCGGCTTGGGGTGACCGGCCGCCGCCACGTCATTGCACAGCGCTTCGCTGGCCTCGGTGGCGATATCGACGAAGGCCACGTGCGCACCTTGTTGCGCAAACGCTTCGACAATGGCCGCACCGATGCCGGTGCCGCCGCCGGTGATGAAGACGCGCTTGCCCTTCAGGCTGGGGAAGTGCGCCAGTTGTACGTTCTGGGGAGTAGTGCTCATGAAGTGTCCTTGCTGGCCGGTGCGCGCACAAGGCGCGACACCGGCATCACGATGAGGGGAGGAAGATCAGTGCGAATGCTTGGGCACGGCAGCACCACGGCAGCCGACCAGGAAGTCGAAGTCGCAACCTTCGTCAGCCTGCAGCACGCGGTCCACATACAGGGACTGGTAGCCGCCGACCATCTCGGGCTTGCGTTCGGCCAGCAGCTTGGCGCGCTCAGCCAGGCGGCGCTGCATCTCTTCCTCGCTGATGTCCAGCTGCAGCTTGCCTGCGTAGGCATCCAGCTCGATGAAGTCGCCATCCTGGACGATGCCCAGCGGGCCGCCGGCAGCGGCTTCCGGTGCCACGTGCAGGATCACGGTGCCATAGGCGGTGCCGCTCATGCGCGCGTCCGAAATGCGGACCATATCCTTCACGCCGGTGGCCAGCACTTTGGGCGGCAAGCCCATGTTGCCCACTTCGGCCATGCCGGGGTAACCCTTGGGACCGACGTTCTTCATCACCAGCACGCAGCTGGCATCGACGTCCAGATCGGGATCGTTGATGCGTTCCTTGTAATGAGCGAAGTCCTCGAAGACCACCGCACGGCCGCGATGCTTCATCAGTTCAGGGGTGGCTGCCGAGGGCTTCAGGACCGCACCGCGCGGCGCCAGGTTGCCGCGCAGGATGCAGATTCCGCCGTCTTCGATGAGTGGCTTGGCCAGCGGGCGCACCACTTCATCGTTGTAGATCGGGGCGTCCTTGACGTTGTCCCACATGGTCTGGCCGTTGACGGTCAGGGCATCCTTGTGCGGCAGCAGGTCGGCTTCGCCCAGGCGGCGCAACACGGCAGGCAGGCCGCCGGCATAGTAGAACTCTTCCATCAGGTAGCGACCGGAGGGTTGCAGATCGACGATGGTCGGGGTGCCACGTCCGATGCGGGTCCAGTCTTCCAGTTCCAGATCCACGCCAATGCGGCCGGCGATGGCCTTGAGGTGGATCACCGCATTGGTGGAGCCGCCGATGGCGGCATTGGTGCGGATGGCATTCTCGAAAGCCTTGCGGGTCAGGATCTTGGACAGGGTCAGGCCTTCCCAGACCATGTCGACGATGCGCATGCCGGAGAGGTGCGCGAGAACATAGCGGCGCGCATCGACGGCGGGGATCGCCGCATTGTGCGGCAGCGACACGCCCAGCGACTCGGCCATGCAGGCCATGGTCGAGGCGGTGCCCATGGTGTTGCAGGTACCCGCCGAACGCGACATGCCCGCTTCGGCGGCCATGAAATCGTGGATGGTGATTTCACCGGCCTTGACCTGTTCCGACAACTGCCAGACCACGGTGCCCGACCCGATGTCACGGCCCTGGTGCTTGCCGTTCAACATCGGACCACCGGTCACGACGATGGCCGGCACGTCACAGCTGGCCGCGCCCATCAGCAGGGCCGGGGTGGTCTTGTCGCAGCCGGTCAGCAGCACCACGGCGTCGATGGGATTGCCACGGATCGACTCTTCCACGTCCATGCTGGCCAGGTTGCGGGTCAGCATGGCGGTGGGGCGCAGGTTGGATTCGCCGTTGGAGAACACCGGGAACTCCACCGGGAAGCCACCGGCCTCGATGATGCCGCGGCGCACATGTTCGGCGATCTTGCGGAAGTGGGCATTGCAGGGCGTCAGTTCCGACCAGGTGTTGCAGATGCCGATGACTGGCTTGCCCTGGAACTCGTGGTCGGGGATGCCCTGGTTCTTCATCCAGCTGCGGTACATGAAACCGTTCTTGTCGGCGGTACCGAACCAGCCGGCCGAGCGCAGGGTGCGGCTCTTGTCTTTTTTGTCGCTACTCATTGTTGAATTCCTGAATGACAGAAAACGAAGGATCTGGAAAACCGCTTGCTGCCGAATGCAAAAGGCGGGCGCCAGGCCCGCCTTGCTTGATCCGGATTACTTGTTCTTGTTGTAGACGTCGAAGCACACGGCCATCAGCAGGACCAGGCCCTTGATCATCTGCTGGTAGTCGATGCCGATGCCCATGATGGACATGCCGTTGTTCATCACGCCCATGATGAAGGCGCCGATGACTGCGCCCATGACCTTGCCCACGCCGCCCGAGGCCGATGCGCCGCCAATGAAGCAGGCCGCGATCACGTCCAGCTCGAAGCCCAGGCCAGCCTTGGGAGTGGCGGTGTTCAGACGTGCCGCGAAGATCAGACCGGCCAGTGCCGCCAGCACGCCCATGTTGACGAAGGTGAAGAAGGACACGCGTTCGGTCTTGATACCCGACAGCTTGGCCGCCTTTTCATTGCCGCCCACGGCATAGACGCGACGGCCCAGGGTGGTGCGGCTGGTGACGAAGGTGTAGAAGACCATCAGCGCGAACATGATGATGAGCACGTTGGGCATGCCGCGATAGGTCGACAGCAGATAGCTGAAGGCGATGATGGCCGCAGCAAAGACGCCATTCTTGAGCAGGAAGAATGCCGCCGGTTCATCTTCCATACCGTGCTTGGTCTGTTTGCGGCGGCCATGCAGCTTGACCAGGATCAGCACCACGGCCGCGACCACGCCCACCACCAGCGAGGTGGTACGGAAGGTGGTGCTGCCGGTCAGCTCGGGAATGAAGCCCGAGGACAGCATCTGGAAGGTCTGCGGGAAGGGGCCCAGGGATTGACCCTGCAGCAGCGCCAGTGCCATGCCCTTGAAGACCAGCATGCCGGCCAGGGTGACGATGAAGGACGGAATCTTGAAGTAGGCGATCCAGTAACCCTGCGCCGCGCCGATCAGGCCACCGGCGATCAGGCAGACGATGGAGGCCGGCACGAAGCCCCAGCCGTAGTTCACCATCAGCACCGCAGCCAGTGCGCCGATCAGACCCACCACCGAGCCCACCGACAGGTCGATGTGGCCGGCCACGATCACCATCAGCATGCCCAGCGCCATGATGACGATGTAGCTGTTCTGCAGGACCAGATTGGTCAGGTTCAGCGGACGCATCAGCGTGCCGTCGGTCATGATCTGGAAGAAGGCCATGATGGCCACCAGTGACATCAGCATGCCGTATTCGCGCATGTTGTTCTTCAGGAAGCTGCCGTAGTCCTTCTTCTCGACGGCGCCGCTGGCGACGGCCGGTTTCTTGCTCATGTCAATGCTCTCCATTGTCTTGCTCCTCGGGTGCTCTCTGGTCTTGATGGACTTTATGGGTGTTGCCGCCGGTTTGGCTCCGGCTTGATGGTTTGCGTTCAGGCAGCCTGGGACAGGCCCGGGTCATCGATGCGCTTGTTGCGCATGATGGCGCGCATGATGTTTTCCTGCGTGGCCTCGGCCTTGGGCAGGTGGCCCACGAACTGGCCTTCGTTCATCACGTAGATGCGGTCGCACATGCCCAGCAGTTCCGGCATTTCCGACGAGATCATGATGATGCACTTGCCCTCGGCGGCCAGCTTGCTGATGATGTTGTAGATCTCGAACTTGGCGCCCACGTCGATGCCGCGCGTGGGTTCATCCAGGATCAGCACTTCCGGCTGCGAGAACAGCCACTTCGACAGCACCACCTTCTGCTGATTGCCGCCGGAGAGGTTGACCACTTTCTGCAGCACGCTGGAACAGCGGATGCGCATCTGTTGCTTGAAATCGGCCGCGATCTTGTACTCGCGCGCCTCGTCGATGACTGTGCGCTCGGCCACGCCGCCCAGGTTGGCCAGCGAGATGTTCTTCTTGATGTCTTCTTCCAGCACCAGACCATCACCCTTGCGGTCTTCGGTGACGTAGGCGATGCCCTTGGCGATGGCCTTCTCGATGGTGGACAGGTCCACTTCCTTGCCATGCAGGAAGGCCTGGCCGGTAATCTTCTTGCCGTAGGCACGGCCAAAGATGCTCTTGGCCAGTTCGGTACGACCGGCGCCCATGAGCCCGGCAATACCGACGATCTCGCCGGCACGCACGGTCATGTTGACGTCCTTGATGGCCAGGCGATCCGAGTGCAGCGGGTGGTGTACACGCCAGTCGCGCACTTCGAAGATGACCTCGCCGATCTGTGGATCGCGCTGCGGATAGCGGTCGGCCATCTCGCGGCCCACCATGTGCTGGATGATGCGGTCTTCGCTGATCGGCTCGGCGCGGCAGTCGAAGGTATCGACGGTGGTGCCGTCGCGCAGCACGGTGATGGAATCGGCGACCTTGGAAATTTCGTTGAGCTTGTGCGAAATGAGGATCGAGGCAATGCCCTGGCGCTTCAGTTCCAGCAGCAGTTCCAGCAGGGCATCGGAGTCGCTTTCATTGAGGCTGGCAGTGGGCTCGTCCAGGATCAGCAGCTTGACTTCCTTGGAGAGCGCCTTGGCGATTTCGATGAGTTGCTGCTTGCCCACGCCCAGGTCGCCGACCTTGGTCAGGGGTGACTCCTTCAGGCCGACCTTGGCCAGCAGTTCCTTGGCGCGCACGTAGGAGTGCTCCCAGTCGATGACGCCGCCACTGGCTTGCTCGTTGCCCAGGAACAGGTTTTCCATCACCGACAGCAGAGGCACCAGGGCCAGCTCCTGGTGGATGATGATGATGCCCAGGTGTTCGCTGTCGCGAATATCCTTGAAGGCACGCACCTCACCTTTGTAGACGATGTCGCCGGAATAGCTGCCGTGCGGGTACACACCCGAAAGCACCTTCATCAGCGTGGATTTGCCGGCGCCGTTCTCGCCGACGATCGCATGGATCTCGCCTTCGCGCACTGCCAGGTTGACGTTGTTCAACGCCTTCACACCCGGGAAGCTCTTTTCGATGCCGCGCATTTCCAGAATGTTGCTCATGATGCTGACCTCTCTTTTGCCGGTCTTGCGTGGGTGACGTAGCCGGACTTGCCTGTCTCGTTTGCGTTGCACGGGGGCAAGCGCAACGCTGAAAGAATTAGTCCCGCACAGAGCGGGACCATGCTGTTCTTCTTGCCTGCTTCTGCTTGTTGTTCTTGTCGGGTACGGCGGTGACACACTCTTGCCACGCGCGGCAGCGTCATTGACGCTGCCGCCCGCGTATTACCTCAAACGATTACTTCAGTTGCGCTTCGGTGTAGTAGCCGCTGCCCACCAGGATCTGCTTCCAGTTCGACTTGTCGACCACGACCGGCTTCAACAGGTAGGACGGCACGACCTTCACGCCGTTGTTGTAGGTCTTGGTATCGTTGATCTGGGGCTGCTTGCCGCCCATGAGTGCATCCACCATACCGACGGTGACCTTGGCCAGTTCGCGGGTGTCCTTGAAGATGGTGGAATACTGCTCGCCACGGATGATGGACTTGACCGAAGGAATTTCGGCATCCTGACCCGAGACATACGGGAACGGCTGTTGCGGAGTACCGTAGCCCACGCCGCGCAGCGAGGACAGAATACCGATGGACAGGCCGTCATACGGGGACAGCACGGCGTTGACCTTGGCATTGGTGTAGTAGGCCGACAGCAGGTTGTCCATACGGGCCTGGGCGGTTGCCGGATCCCAGCGCAGGGTCGCGACCTTGTCCATGCCCATCTGCTTGGAACGCACCACCAGCTTGCCGCTGTCGATGTAGGGCTTCAGGACCGACATGGCGCCGTTGTAGAAGAAGAAGGCGTTGTTGTCGTCCGAGGAACCGCCGAACAGTTCGATGTTGAACGGGCCCTTGCCTTCCTTCAGGCCCAGAGCCTTTTCCAGCGACTGCGCCTGCAGCACGCCGACCTGGAAGTTGTCGAAGGTGGCGTAGTAGTCGACGTTCTTGGAACCACGGATCAGGCGGTCATAGGCGATGACCTTGACGCCCTTGTCGGCGGCCTTCTGCAGCACGTCGGTCAGGGTGGTGCCGTCGATGGCGGCGATCACCAGCACCTTGGCGCCCTTGGTCAGCATGTTCTCAATCTGGGACAGCTGGTTGGGGATGTCGTCTTCGGCGTATTGCAGGTCGGTCTGGTAGCCCTTTTCCTTGAGGACCTTGACCATGTTGTTGCCGTCGGCAATCCAGCGGGCCGAAGACTTGGTGGGCATGGCCACACCGACCAGTGCCTTGCTCTGCGCGCTCACCTGTGCGCTGATGGACATCAGGGTCACACCCAGGCCGAGGGCGATACCGCTCAATACGGATTTGATTTTCATGCTTCGAGTCTCCAGTCTCATTGTTGGAATGGCGTGTTGTAGTTATCTAAAACAGCGCCGCTATTTCTGATGAATGTCATGCAGAGCAACTGTTTTGCGGGCTCTACATTAATTGCTTTACCAATACATTTCTAATGATTTTTTGAGCGTAATGGATATGTTTTTCGGTATAACTCCCTCTATGTAAAGTTATCTTAATTAAGCTTAAAAAATCCCGCCTAAGCCCCGGCTGGCGCGGCTTTCGCCGATCCGGCCGGTTTGCCGCGCAGGGCTCCCAGAGAAATGACGCGCTGTGCGACACAAAAGACGAACAACAGCGCGCCGATGAAGATCCTGGTCCACCAGGAACTGAGGCTGCCATCGAAGGCAATGAGGGTCTGGATCACGCCAAGGATGAGTACGCCGGTCAGTGTTCCGGCCACGTAACCATAGCCGCCGGTGAGCAGGGTCCCGCCGATGACCACGGCCGCAATCGCATCGAGCTCCACACCTTGTGCATGCAGCCCGTATCCCGAGAGCATGTAGAAGGAAAACAGCAAGCCGGCCACCGATGCGCAGAAGCCGCTGAAGGCATACACCAGAACCTTGGTGCGTCCCACCGGCAAGCCCATCAGAAGAGCTGACTGCTCGCTGCCACCGATGGCATAGACGGCACGACCGAAGCGGGTGCCATGTGCCATCCAGATCGCCACGGCCAGCACCAGCAACGCGATGACCACGCTGGGAGAAATGAACAGACCGGCGAACTCGATCCGCGTCTGCGACAACGTGACGAACAGCGGATCATCGATGGTGATGGAATTGATGCTGATGAGGTAGCACAGCCCGCGCGCCAGGAACATCCCGGCCAGCGTGACGATGAAGGCTTGCAGCCGGAAGTAATGGATCAGCGCCCCCATGGCCGCGCCAAAGCCGGCGCCCATGAGCAACACGGCAGCCATCACCAGCAGCGGCGGCCAGTGCCAGTTCTGCAGCAGGAAAGCCGCCACCATCGTGGTCAGTGCCAGCACCGAGCCGACCGAGAGATCGATGCCGCCGGAGAGGATGACGAAGGTCATGCCGATGGCCACCACCAAGAGGAAGGCATTGTCGATCAAGAGATTGAGCATCACCTGGGGCGACAGGAAACCATCATAGCCCATTGCCCCGACTACCAGCATGAGCACCAGCAACACCACCGTGACCATGGACGTGAACCACGGCGCGTGCGAAGCACGCCGCAAGAAAGAAACAGGCATCATGATTTGGACATCCTCAACATGCGGCGGAACTCCGGCGACTGCGACAGGCAGACCAGGAACACCACGATGGACTTGACCACCATATTGACTTCAGGCGGCACGCCCAGCGAATAGATCGTATAGGTCAGCGTCTGGATGATGAGCGCGCCGATGACGCTGCCCACCAGGCTGAACTTGCCCCCGGCCAGGGAGGTGCCGCCCAGGGTGACGGCGAGGATCGCATCGAGCTCCAGCAACAGGCCAGCATTGTTGGCGTCGGCACTCTTGATGTTGGAGGCGATCATCAGTCCGGCCAGCCCGGCACAGGCGCTGCAGAACATGTAGACAAAGAAGATCAGCGCAGCGGTACGGATACCGGCCAGGCGCGAGGCCACCGGATTGATGCCGACCGACTGGATGAACAGGCCCAGCGCAGTCTTCTTCATCAACAGCGCCAGCAGCAGGAACATGGCCGCGGCGATATAGAGCGAGAACGGCAGTCCGAACAGATAGCCGCCCCCCAGGAAGAAGAAGGGCTTGTAATACACCGTCACGATCTGACCATCCGTAAACAACTGCGCCAGCCCGCGTCCGGCCACCATCAGGATCAGCGTGGCGATGATGGGTTGCAGCCCGAGACCGGCCACCAGCAGGCCGTTCCATGCGCCACACAGCAGCGCCGCCGCCATCGCCGCGCACAGTGCCCACACCATCGGCACGTTGCTGACGTATTCCGGGACGCCATTGACCACCACCATCTTGCCGCCGATGAGAACGGCCGCGACCGCACCGGAGATGGCCACTACCGCCCCCACCGAGATGTCGACGCCGCGCGTGGCGATGACCAGGGTCATGCCCAGCGCCGCCAGCATCAGCGGTGCGGCGCGGTTGATGATGTCGATGACCGCGCCATAGAGGTGGCCATCCTTGATCTCCAGCCGGAAGAAGCCGGGCACCATCAGAAAATCGATCAGCAGCAGCAAGGCCAGCGCCGCCAGCGGACGCATCAGCGGATGACGCAGCAGTACCGCGAAGACCGGCGCGCTGCCGGTGGCGGCGCTGTCGGGAATGAGTTTGGAATCCATGGATGCACTCATGCGGCCTCTCCCGCGATTACCTGCAAGACCGACTGCTCGTCGAGCTCGCCGCGCCGATACTGGCCGCAGGCACGGCGGTCGCGCAGCACCAGCATACGGTCGCTGCAGCGCAGGACCTCGGGGATTTCCGAGGAAATGAAAAGAATAGCCTTGCCCTTGCGACACATGGCGATGACGAAATCCATGATCTCCTGCTTGGCGCGCACGTCGATGCCGCGCGTGGGTTCATCCAGGATCAACATGCCCGGATCGGTGGCCAGCCAGCGCGCCAGCAAGGCTTTCTGCTGGTTGCCGCCGGAGAGCAGGCCGATGGGGGTTTCCAGGTCGGCGGTCTTGATGCCCAGCCACTTGACGTAATCTGATGCGATCTGGTTCTGGCGCTTGCGCGGCAGCACCCGGAACAGACCCTGGCTTGCCTGCAACGCCAGGATGATGTTCTCGCGCACGGACAATTCGAGGATCGCACCTTCCTTCTTGCGGTCTTCCGAACAAAAACCGATGCCCGCCGCAATTGCATCGCGCGGCACGTTGAACTTCACGCTGCGGCCCTCGACGCGCAGTTCTCCGCAATCGGCGCGGTCGGCACCGAACAGCAGGCGCGCCATCTCGGTCCGCCCTGAACCGAGCAGACCGCACAGACCGAACACTTCACCGCGCCGCAATTCCAGATCCTGCGGGGCCAGTACGCCGTGGCGGCCAAAGCCATCGGCCTGCAGAAAGACCTCGCCCTTGCCGGATTCATCGCCGGACAGTTCCGAGGCCAGGGCCTCGGCACCGGCGTCGACCTGACGATGATCGACCGCGCTCACGCCCACCATCTTGTTGACCAGCTCCAGTCGCGACAGGTCAGCAACCAGATACTCGCCCTCGCGCACGCCATTGCGCAGTACGGTGATGCGATCCGATATGTCATAAGTCTGGTCCAGGAAGTGCGTGACGAAGAGAATCGCCATGCCCTGTTCGCGCAGGCGGCGCAGCACCTTGAACAGTTGCTGGACCTCGGCATCATCAAGACTGGAAGTCGGTTCATCCAGGATCAATACCTTGGCCGAAACCGAGAGGGCGCGAGAGATTGCCACCATCTGCTGGATCGCCAGCGGATAGGACGACAATTGCGCGCCCACATCGATATCGATCTGCAACTGCTGCAGCAGCTGCCTGGATTGTGCATGTACGCTTTTCCAGTCGATGCGCCCGAAGCGGCGCGGATAGCGGCCCACGAAGATATTCTCCGCCACCGACAGGTTGGGACACAGGTTGACTTCCTGATAGACCGTGCTGATGCCCAGCGACTGCGCCTCCAGGGTGGAGGCCGGCGCAATGGCGCGGCCATCCAGTTCAATCCTGCCTTGATCGGGTTCGTGCACGCCGGTGAGCACCTTGATCAGCGTGGACTTGCCTGCGCCATTCTGTCCCATCAGGGTATGGACTTCCCCCGGGAACAGCCGCAAGCCGACATCGGTGAGCGCCTTCACGCCCGCAAATGCCTTGTGGATACCGCTCAATTCCAGCATGGGACGCGCCTGCGCCCCGACAGACATCGTCATCGCAACTCCATCAGAACCATCGGAACCCCGATGCAGGGCCGCTGCGCAAGCAGCGCCCGGCATCAGGCCAAACCAGCACGGCGCGCGCCCTGGAAGCTCCAGTGCGCGCGTCGGGCCGTCATGCCGCGATCAGTACTTGCGGTTGGGGAATTCCTTGGCGGCCACTTCGGCCGGGAAAACGCCTTCCACGGTGGTGATGCGCTTGGGGACTTCCTTGCCTGCCTTGATGTCCTTGGCCACCTGCATCAGTTGCGGGCCCAGCAGCGGGCTGCATTCCACGGTCACATTGAGCTTGCCGGCCATCATGGCTTCGAAGGCGCCCTTGACGCCATCGATGGAGATGATGGTGATGTCCTTGCCGGGCTTGAGACCTGCCTCTTCGATGGCCTGGATGGCGCCGATGGCCATGTCGTCGTTGTGGGCGAAGAGCACATTGATCTTCTTGCCCTCGGCCTTGAGGAAGGCTTCCATCACTTCCTTGCCCTTGGCGCGGGTGAAGTCGCCGGTCTGCGAACGGATGATCTTCAGGCGCGGTTCGCTCTTGATGACTTCTTCGAAGCCAGCCTTGCGATCGATGGCCGGGGCCGAACCCACGGTACCCTGCAATTCCACGATGTTGATATCACCGGCCGGCATGGACTTGGCCTTTTCCAGCAGCCAGCGGCCGGCGCGACGTCCTTCCTCCACGAAGTCCGAACCGATGAAGGTGACATAGAGCGACTTGTCGCTGACATTGACGGCGCGGTCGGTCAGGATCACCGGGATCTTGGCAGCCTTGGCCTCACGCAGCACGGTTTCCCAGCCCGATTCCACCACCGGGGAGAAGGCGATCACGTCGACCTTTTGCGCGATGAAGGAGCGGATCGCCTTGACCTGGTTTTCCTGCTTCTGCTGGGCGTCGGCGAATTTCAGGTTGACACCGGCCGCCTTGGCGGCCTCCTTGATCGATACGGTATTGGCGGTGCGCCATTCACTTTCGGCACCCACCTGCGAGAAGCCCATGGTCAGTGGTTTGTCGGCGGCAAAGGCCGAGAAGCTCACGGCGCTGCTGCCCAGGCTCATGCAAATGGCTGCGCCCAGAAGCGCTCTTCTCTTCGAGTTCATTGTCAGTCTCCGTTGGCAGGGAATTGTGGACTTCCCTTTTTTCTATGCGTGGGGTGCGCTGCGCCGCAATGCGTTTGATTTGTAGGTATGAATTGGAAGCGGCGCGGTGCGGTTGGAATCGCGGACAGCCCTGATCGCCCTTGATTCGCGCTCAATATTAGGCAAGCGACCAATCCGTATCCAATGAATTTTTAATGTTTCTCGATATCGTTTCGCACATCGTTGGAAGCAACCGGTCTCTTCGTGAGGCGTACCGGGGCACGCAGGCCGGTCGTTTTGCTTGCCGGCATGCGGCGCGCATTTTTGATATCGTTTGCGATGTTTTTTTCATTATTCCCTATCGGAGTGCAGTGATAGGATCAGCCAGATTTTTTTTGAAGCGCACTGCATGAAGACCGGGCGCGAACCCACGTGAACCGACTCCCTCTTCCTGCCGACGACTTCAGACAGCCCCAAGAGGGACGACGCGTTGGACAACGCGTCCCTGTGCCGACGATGCACGCAGCACTCCATAACAAGATACGAGACACCATGCCATCCCGAGCAAGCGATGCCCAACCCGCAGGCGCCCAGGGGCTGCCGGAAATCCATACCCTGCAATCGGGGCGCCAGCGTCTGCACGTGCTGCCAGCGCTAGGCGGCGCACTGGCCGGCTGGGAATGGCAGCGTGAGCGCAAGTGGCTGCCGCTGCTGCGCCCTTGGAGTGCCGACCCGGCCAAACTGTACGCGACCGCGTGCTTCCCCCTGCTGCCCTGGTCCAATCGCATCACCGGCGGCGGCTTCGAGTTCAACGGCAAGCATTACCCGCTGGCACCCAACCGCGCCGGCGAACCCTATCCCATCCACGGCGACAGCTGGCGTCAGGCGTGGTCCATCGTGGCCCAGGCCGAGGACCGCATGACCCTGGAACTGGACTCGGATCGCTGTGACGGCAACCCTTATGTCTATCGTGCGCGCCAGGTGCTGACCCTGCGCGAGAATGCGCTGGAAATCGAACTGCGCGTGACCAACACCGGCGACGAGACCCTGCCCTACGGTCTGGGCCTGCATCCGTATTTCCTGCATGACGCACAAACCCGCCTGCAATTCCGCTCGCGCGGGGTGTGGCTGTCGGGACCGGATCGCATCCCGACGGCTTTCTCGCGTGAACTGCCGGCCGACTGGGACTACAACCGCGCCGCATCGCTGCAGGGCGGCCTGATCGACAATTGCTTCGAGGGCTGGGATGGCCTGGCCATGATCGAAGATCCCACGCGCGGCCTGCGCCTGCAGATGCACACCACGGATCGCAGCGGCTATGTGCTGATGTTCCGCCCCAATGGCCTGCCGTATTTCTGCCTGGAGCCGGTCACGCATCCCATCGATGCCTTCCACCTGCCCAAGCAACCCGGCCTGATCGCCCTGGCCCCGGGCGAGGACATGGTACTGCTGACCCGCTTCACGGTCTGCGAGATCGCCCAGGACCCGGTGCAGGGCACTCCCCGACAAACGAGCCTTGCGCGCTGACGCGCCCTCATGAAGATGAACCAGGAATTGAATCAAGACTGTGCCCTGATCGCCCTAGACTGGGGGACCTCCTCGCTACGCTGCTATCGTTTCGATGGCAGCGGCCAGGTGGTCGAGCGCCGCGCCCATCCGTGGGGCATCATGAACCTGCCAGCCGTCGGCCATGGCGAAGATGCCCAGGCGCCCTACCGCGCGGCGCTGGAAGCAGCCTGCGCAGACTGGCTCAAGGCGGCCCCCGCCGCTCCTCTGATTGCCGCCGGCATGGTCGGCAGCAAGCAGGGCTGGCGCGAAGCCGCCTACCTGAACGTACCGCTGGCCCCCGCGCTGATCGGCCGCCAGCTGACCGAAGTCGATACCGGTCTGGGTCGCCCTCTGTGGATCGTGCCGGGCCTGCTGGAACAGGGGACGCTACCCAACGTCATGCGCGGCGAAGAGACCCAGGTCATCGGTGCCCTGCAAACCCGCCAGGAGCGCGAACTGCTGATCGGCCTGCCCGGCACGCATTCCAAGTGGGTGCGCGTGCTTGAGGGACGCATCGCGCATTTCGACACCTTCATGACCGGCGAAGTCTATGGCGCCCTGTGTGCCCACACCATTCTCGGACGCACCATGCACAAGCCCGAGGTGGCCGACGACGAAGCCTTTCTGCGCGGTGCCGGTGTGGCAAAGAGCGAGCAGGGCCAGAGCGGCGTACTGTCCAACATCTTCAGCAGCCGTACCCTGGGCCTGACCGGCGCGCTGGCGGCGGAGGCGCAGCCAGACTACCTGTCAGGCCTGTTGATCGGCCACGAAATCGCTGCACTCAAACGCCTGTATCCGTCCACCCCGGACATCGTCCTCATCGGCGACCCCGGCCTGTGCCGCCGCTACCAGCTGGTCCTGGACCTGTATGGACTGGGCCCGGCCAGCCAGGCCGACGCCGCCACCGAAACGGGCCTGTGGATACTGGCGCAGCACGCCGGTCTGCTGGCCTGATCGCCCCTCACTGCACAACGTACCCCGCATCACGAAAAAGACCATGACCACCCACTCCCAACGATTCCACGACGCCCTGCGCAGTACCGGCATGATCGCCATCCTGCGCGGCGTGCGCAATGAGGAAGCCCAAGCCATCGGCGCTGCCCTCTACGAGAGCGGCTTTCGCATCATCGAAGTCCCGCTCAATTCGCCCGCACCGCTGGCCAGCATCAGCATCCTGCGCAAGAGCCTGCCGGCCGACTGCATCGTCGGTGCCGGCACCGTCTTGAAACCGACCCAGGTGCAGGAGGTCAAGGATGCCGGGGGTGAGTTGATCGTCATGCCGCACAGCGATGGCGCCGTGATCCGTGCGGCGCGCGAGGCTGGCCTCTACAGCGCCCCGGGCGTGGCCACCGTGACCGAGGCCTTTGCGGCCTTGGACAATGGGGCCGATGTGCTCAAGATGTTCCCGGCTGAACAGCTGGGCCCGCAGGTGGTCAAGGCCTGGCGTGCCGTGATCGCCCGTGACATCGCCCTGCTGCCCGTGGGTGGCATCACCCCCGAAGGCATGGCCGTGTTCCGCGCGGCGGGTGCCTCCGGCTTCGGCCTGGGTTCTGCGCTCTACACCCCGGGCCTGAGCGCCGATGCCGTGCGTTCGCGCGCGCAGGCCTTCGTGGCCGCCTGGCAGGCGCTGGGCTGATTTCGCTCACAAGACATACAAGACATACAGGACATACATCGTCGTCACCGATCGCATGGCGATCATTCATCTGCACAACAGATTAAACGCATAACCGGACAGAACAATGAAAATCACCAAGATCTCCACCTTCATCGTGCCCCCGCGCTGGTGCTTCCTCAAGATCGAGACCGACGAAGGTATCGTCGGCTGGGGTGAGCCCATCGTGGAAGGCCGCGCGCACAGCGTGGCCGCGGCGGTGGACGAACTGGCCGACTACCTGGTCGGCAAGGACCCGCGCAACATCGAGGACCACTGGACCGTGCTCTATCGCGGCGGTTTCTATCGTGGCGGCGCCATCCACATGAGCGCCCTGGCCGGCATCGACCAGGCCCTGTGGGACATCAAGGGCAAGGCCCTGGGCGTACCGGTGCACCAGTTGCTCGGTGGCGCGGTGCGCAACTCCATTCGCGTGTATTCCTGGATCGGCGGCGACCGGCCGGCCGATACCGCTGCTGCGGCCAAGAACGCGGTGGCGCGCGGTTTCACCGCCGTGAAGATGAACGGCACCGAAGAACTGCAATTCATCGACAGCCACGACAAGATCGAACTGACCCTGGCCAATGTGCAAGCCGTGCGTGAAGCGGTGGGCCCGAACGTGGGCATCGGCGTGGACTTCCATGGCCGCGTGCACAAGCCCATGGCCAAGGTCCTGATCAAGGAACTGGAGCCGTACAAGCTGATGTTCATCGAAGAGCCGGTGCTGTCGGAGAACTCGGAAGCCCTGAAGGAAATCGCCCACCTGACCTCGACCCCGATCGCGCTGGGCGAGCGTCTGTATTCGCGCTGGGACTTCAAGCGCATCCTCTCCGAGGGTTACGTGGACATCATCCAGCCCGACGTCTCGCACGCCGGCGGCATCACCGAGACCCGCAAGATCGCCATGATGGCCGAAGCCTACGACGTGGCGCTGGCGCTGCACTGCCCGCTGGGCCCGATCGCACTGGCGTCCTGCCTGCAGGTCGATGCCGGCAGCTACAACGCCTTCATCCAGGAGCAGAGCCTGGGCATCCACTACAACGAAAGCAATGACCTGCTGGACTACATCCGCGACAAGAACGTGTTCGCGTATGAAGACGGCTACGTCAAGATCCCGCAAGGCCCGGGCCTGGGCATCGAGATCAATGAAGAATATGTCCGTCAGCGCGCCGAAGTCGGCCACCGCTGGCGCAACCCGATCTGGCGCCACAAGGATGGCAGCTTTGCCGAATGGTAAAGCGATAAGCCGAAACCTCCTCCTCGGTAGTCCCTCAACCCGGTCCGGCGCAAGCTGGCCGGGTTTTTTTGCGCACCTTGAGGCTGGAGGCAGCTTGTGTTCGACAAGAATACGGTGTGCCATTTCACCAGATTGAGGGGTTTCAGCAAACGCTGAAAGTGCCCTTTCCAGTGAAATCCGGCGCGGCACGCCCTACTGCGCTGCGGCGAGAGCCACCACATTCATCTGTGGAATCGATCAAGCCGATCTGAATAATCCATTTAACGAATGAATCAAAAACTGGCACAGTGACGCTCTTTGACTTTCGCCAGACCTCTCCATGCTTTCAGGCAGCTCATCCGCACCCGCTTGCGAACCACACCGCATCCGCCACGCCACCCGCGCCACCATGGCGCAGTTCTTCGTCAATGGTGCCACCTTCGCCACCTGGGGCATCCTGATTCCCTCGGTGAAGGATCGCTTCGCCCTGTCGGACGCGGTGTTGTCGCTGGCCATGCTGGCCGTGGCCGGGGGAGCCCTGCTGACCATGGGCCAGTCCGGCAAATGGATTGCGCGAGTGGGCAGCGCGCGCGCCTTGCGCCAGGCCGGCATCCTCTACGCGGCCACGCTGCTGCTGATCCCGCTGGCGCCGCAGTTCTGGATGCTGGTGGCGCTGCTGCTGGTGTTCGGCAGCGCCATGGCGGCTTTTGACGTCGCGATGTCGGTCCAGGCCGCGTTGGTGGAAGGTCGCCGCAGCCGGCCCATCATGTCCACCCTGCATGCCATGTTCAGCATCGGTGGTATCGCCGGTTCGGCCCTGGGCGCCCTGCCCGGCCTGTCGCCGCTGGCCCATGCCGGGCTGGTGGCAGTGGTGACGCTGTCGGTGGCCTTGTCCATCGGCCCCTTCGCCCTGCCTGACGATGCCCACGATGAAACGGCAGCCACGCCCGGCAGCGACAGGTCGGCTCGCCGCATGGTGCTGGTGCTGGGCGTGATCTCCTTCCTGGCGCTCATGTGCGAGGGCGGCATGTATGACTGGGCTGCGGTATACATGCGCGACATCGCCCAGTCGCCCGCCGCCTGGGTCAGCTACAGCTACGCCGCGTTTTCTACCGGCATGGCCGCCGGGCGCCTGACGGGCGACCGCATCCGCGCCCGTATCGGCGGCCTGCGTACCTTGCTCTGGAGCGGCGTGGCGGGTGCTGCCGGCATCGCACTGGCGGCGACCTTGCCGACCCCGCTGGCGACCATGGCCGGGCTGCTGCTGGCCGGGCTGGGGATTGCCAACCTGATGCCGATCTTCTTCCTGGCAGCGGCCCGCGTACCGGGCATGCCCGCCGCCGAAAGCATCGCCGCCGTGGCACGCTTTGCCTACGTCGGCATGCTGCTGGGGCCGGTGTGCATCGGTGGCGTGGCCGAGCACCTGGGGCTGCGGGCGAGCTTTGCGGGAGTAGCGCTGGTAATGATGGTGGTGGCACTGTTCGGGCCACGGGCGGTCAAACGCTTCATCTGACGCCCACAGGGGCGACGGAAATCGGCTACGGTGGCGCCCCCACCTGAAGCTGTCTTCATATCGCCCTGAAACCACCCAAGCGCAGGACATCGCGTGCTGATGGTAGTGCCGCGTTGTCATGCGGCCTTGTTCGAGGACGCGGGCCGGTCATCCAACATGCAGCGCCGAGTGGGGCGCAATCCTGCCGGGCCGCTGATTCAGCTTTTTTCCCGGGCCTGCGCCTGCTCCATCAACAAGGCCAGAAACGCCGCCGGTGCCGCATCGAGCACCAGTACGCCATTGCGGGCCGCCGCTTTGTGCGTAACCACCAGTTCCCAGCACAACTCCACCCCGCGCAGCTTGATGCAAGCCAGCCTGCCCCGCCGCGAGCGCACCAGGTCGCGCGGCAACAGCGCCACGCCCAGCCCATGCCCGACCAGATCCAGCAAGGTCACCAGGTCACTCACCTCAAAGGCCACACGACGCCGCAGGCCCGCTTCGGCAAAACCGCGATCGACCAGCGCACGCGTGCCCAACCCGGTTTCAAAATCGACGAAACCCTCGCCGGCCAGTTGTTCCAGCGTCACCGAACGCGCCTTGCCCAGGCGATGGCCGGGGTGGCAGGCCAGCACCAGTTCGTCGCAGGCGATGATGTGTTGCTGCAAACCCTCCCCGCTTTCCTCGATGGGCAGGATGGCCAGGTCCAGCTGGCGGGCATCGATCTTCTCGTTCAGTTCGCCCGCCGCCCCCTGGCACAGCCGCACCTCCACCGCCGGATGGCGACGGTGAAAACGTGCCAGCAGCGCCGGCAGATCAACAAAGGAGGGCAGGCTCTGTACCGTGCCGATGCAAAGCCGGCCGCGCCGCATGGCATTGACGTCGGCCACGTCGGTAGCCCCCTGCTCCAGGGCCGCCAGCGAACGGCGCGCGCTCTCCAGGAAGGCTTCGCCAGCCGCCGTCAGCTCCACCCGGCGCGTGGTGCGCACGAACAATGCGGCCGCCAGTTCTTCTTCCAGCAGGCGGATCGAGGACGACAGCGCCGATTGCACGACATGGCAGCGCGTGGCCGCCCGGGTAAAACTTTTTTCTTCTGCCAGCGCGATGAATTGGCGCAGTTGCCTCAGTTCCATGGAGTCCGTTGTGGTCGGTGATGCTGTGGGATTGATCAATGCAGTGAATGAATCATGCCGTTTGCATCGATTCTACTGACAAGTCTGCGCCAGCACCGCTGTTTGAAAAATTCTGCATCCTTCCTCGAAAAATCGCCAGGAACACGGAGCGATGCGGCAGCCGCCTGCCAGCCCGGCTAAAATAGTCGCCCGAACGACCGCTGCGCACCGCGCGGCACCCACCGAACAGACAAGCATGAGAAAAGTGAAGCTGCGCACCGCCGCAGAAATCGCCCAGGCCCGCGTGGCCGGGCAACTGGCGGCCGAAGTGCTGCACATCGTGGCCGAGCACGTCAAGGCCGGTGTCACCACCGACGAGCTGGACCGCATCTGCCATGACCACATCGTCAAGGTGCAACAGGCCACCCCCGCCAACATCGGCTACCACGGCTTCCCCAAGACCATCTGCAGTTCCGTCAACGACGTGATCTGCCATGGCATCCCGGGTGGCCAGGTGCTCAAGGATGGCGACATCATCAACATCGACGTGGCCGTCATCAAGGATGGCTGGTACGGCGACTGCAGCCGCATGTACTTGGTCGGCTCCCCCAACGCCACCGCGCGCAAGCTGGTCAACACCACTTATGAGGCCATGTGCGCGGGCATCCGCGCGGTGCGTCCGGGCGCCACCCTGGGCGATATCGGCCACGCCATCCAGACCGTGGCGCAGCGCGACGGCTTCTCGGTAGTGCGCGAATACTGCGGCCACGGCATCGGCACCATCTATCACGATGAACCACAAGTGCTGCACTACGGCCAGCGCAACAGCGGACTGCCACTCAAGGAAGGCATGATCTTCACCATCGAACCGATGTTGAACGCCGGCAAGCGCCATACCCGCCAGCTCGACGACGGCTGGACCGTCCTGACCGCCGACGGCTCGCTGTCGGCCCAGTGGGAACACATGGTGGTGGTCACCGCCAAGGGCTATGAAATCCTCACGCCCTGGCCGGAAGGCTGCGGCGACTATCCTTCCATCGCCACCCGCAACTGATGCAATGCCGGCCCGACGCGCATTTGTCGGGCCGGAAAAAATATTTTCAGATTACTGCATCCAGATCGGCTCCTCGCGGGTAGTACCTCATGTCAGCCCCGTTGTCGCGCATGCGGCGGCGGGCTGCACGAGACAACATCCCTTTCAAGAAACAAGGAGCCCATCATGCAAACTGCCGTCCTGTCTTCCCGTTCCCTCCGTATCGTCCTGCCCCTGGCTGCTGCCGTGTCTCTGGCGGCCTGCGCGCCCATGTCGACCATGTATTCGCAGGACGGCCTGCCAGAGGCCGTCAAGGTTCCGGCCGGCAACAAGGTCGTGCTGCAGACCGTGGGCGTGGGCGAGATCCTCTACGAGTGCCGCGCCAAGAAGGACATGCCCGGCCAGTTCGAGTGGAGCTTCGTCGGCCCGGATGCCGTGCTCAAGGATCGCAGCGGCATGCAGGTCGGACGTTACTATGGCCCGCCGGCCACCTGGGAGAGCAGCGACGGTTCCAAGGTGACGGGCGCCCAGGTGGCGGTCGCACCGGCCGGCACCGGCAATATCCCGCATCAGCTGGTCAAGGCCAATCCGGCCACCGGCATGGGCGCCATGACGCAGACGACCTATATCCAGCGCGTCGCCACCAAGGGCGGCGTGGCCCCGGCTGCTCGCTGCGACATGGGTTCGGCGGGTGCCAAGCAGAAGGTGGGCTACCAGGCCGACTATATTTTCTGGAAGGCATCCTGATGCGGGCTCATCCCTGGCTATAATCCAAGGCCTGTTTACCCCGGCCGGAGGTTCCGGCCGGGCAACCATCGCCCGGAGCCTGCTTTCGCGTGACTGACGTCCCCGCCTCGTTCGATCATGAAGCCGCCCTGCTCGCCTGCGCGCACGGCGAGCGTCGTGCATTGCAGGCGCTCTACGAGCACGAGGGGCGCACTCTGCTGGGAGTGGCCTTGCGCATCGTGCGTGATCGCGCACTGGCCGAGGACGTCCTGCATGACGCCTTCCTCAACCTCTGGAACCGCGCCGCCAGCTTCGACCCGGCGCGCGGTGCGGCACGCGGGTGGATCTATACGGTGGTGCGCCATACCGCCCTCAATCGCATCCGCGCCATGCAGCACGAAGTCGCCGTCGGTGACGACCTGGAAGAACTGGCTGAGCGCGCCGAGCCCGCCGTTGAAGCGCCCGAGTGGCAAGCCGACCTCGGTCGGCTCGACGAGTGCCTGGGCCAGTTGAGCGATGCCAAGCGCGCCAGCATCGTCTACGCCTATGTCGATGGCTGTACCCACGCTGAAATCGCCGAGCGTCTCCAGGCCCCGCTGGGATCGGTGAAGGCATGGATCAAGCGTGGCCTGGCCGCCCTGCGGGAGTGTATCGGATGAACGCATCACACGAAGATCTGCAATGGCTGGCCGCCCAGTACGTGCTGGGTACGCTGCCCTACGCGCAGCGCCAGGAGGTGGAGCGGCGCTTGCCCACGGACCCTGCCCTGCGCGCCGCCGTCGACGACTGGGAAGCGAAGCTGCACCCCCTGACCGCGCTGGCAGAGCCGGTACAGCCGTCGACCAGCCTGTGGCAGCGCATCGAGCGCAGCCTGCCCGCACCGGCAGCCGTGCGTCAGCGCGGTGGCTGGCGCGCTTGGTGGGAAAGCGTGCAATTCTGGCGCTGGAGTACGGCCACGGCGCTGGCCTGCTCGGTCCTGCTGGCCGTCATCATGTTGCGTGCCGGACCGCCCACCGGAGCACCGGCTTACATGGTGGTGCTGGTCGCACCGCAGGACAAGGCGCCTGGTTGGGTGGTACAGACCGGCGGCAGCGGACGTCTCAATCTGATCCCGCTGGGCGTGGCCACGGTGCCGCAGGAGAAGGCGCTGCAATTCTGGACCAAGGGCAGCAACTGGAACGGACCGGTCTCGCTGGGCCTCGTCAAGCCGGGCAAGACCCAGGAAGTGGCTCTGGACAAGTTGCCGCCACTGCAGCCGGACCAGCTCTTCGAGATCACGCTGGAGCCCGGAACCGGCTCCCCCACAGGCCGTCCGACTGGCCCCATTCTCTACATCGGGCGCGCGGTCAAGGTCACATCCTGAGTTCTCCCCGATAGCGCATGAGATGAGCCATCCCTCGCCAACGCGAGGACTGGCGAGATTCGTGGATAGCGCACATCACTTGCGATGGGGGTGTCTACCGCACGCTGGGAAATGGCCGCAAAACACGAGGCAAAACAAGCGGCCACGAAAAAAACCGGATAAGGAAGCAGCGTTTTAAATTAAGCTTGCGCGACATAATTACTTTCTGAGCAATGAATCGCCAAGTCTTCCGACGCGTTTCCTCCTGGAAAATCCTTCTCTGGGCCTGCAGCTGCATGCTTGGGGGAGTCATTCTGGCGCAGCTCGCGCTGACCGTCTCGGAGATTGTCCACATCGACGCCTCGTCGATGCAGGCCTTGCAGCGTGCGGAAGACGCCGGGCGGGCCACTGCCGATGCACTGCGCCGGGCCGAGGCCAGTCCGTTCGAAGCCTGTTCCGAGGGTGATCTCACCATGCTGCGCAACATCGCCTATGCCAACAGTTATGTGGCCGACCTGGGTCGCATCGAGCAGGGAGTGGTGCGCTGTACGGCCTTGTGGGGCAAGCTGGAGCAGCCGACCCGGCTGCCCGCACCGCACTATCGCGCGCGCGGCGGCTTCGACGTATGGAGCCGCCAGGAAGTCTTGCAGACGCACTACCAGAGCAATCTGGTCGCCCTCAATCACAGCCTGGCCATCGCCTCGCCCTCGACCTTCGAGCTCAACCGTTTTTATCAGGATGTGTCACTGCGCATCACCAACGGCGATGGCACGCACACCTATGCCGAGCGCACCGCCCTGCGCTACAACCCGGCCGGAGCGATGGATCTGCTGCCTCATATCGACATTACCGAGTGCAGTCGCGACATGGCCCTGTGCGCCCATGCCACGGCGCGCCTGCACTGGTTTGCGCTGGCGCATCCCTTGAGCTTCCTGGCGTTGCTGGCTGGCGGTTTCCTGCTGGGGGCGCTGGCCTGCCTGATGTATCTGCGCCTGCGCCGCAACCAGGGTGTGCTGGAGAAACTGCGCGAGGGCATTGCTCGTGACGAGATCGTGCTGCTGTACCAGCCCATCGTCTGCGTGCGGGATCTGAGCCTGACGGGTTACGAAGCACTGGCGCGCTGGAGACCGGCGGGCGAGCCCGAGATCGGTCCGGACATCTTTGTGCCGCTGGCCGCGCAGAACCGGCTCAGTGCGGCGCTGGCCAAGGTGGTGCTGGCGCGTGCGGTGCGCGAGATGCACGACCTGCTGCAGGCCGATCCGGCGCTGATGCTGGCTATCAATACCGAGGTCGCCGACATCGAGGATGCGGATTTCATCGAGTTCGCCCTGGAACTGACGGCGGCCACGCCGGGGCTACGTTCGCAATTGCACCTGGAAGTCACCGAGCGCGCCGACATCCGTTCGGCCACCTTCACGCAGAACATCGAACTGTTGCGCAAGGCCGGCTTTGCGATCTGGATCGATGACTTCGGCACCGGCAGCGCCAATCTCTCGCACCTGTCGTATGCGCAGTTCGACGGCATCAAGATTGACAGGCTCTTCACCAGCGCCCTTAGCACGGGATCGCCGCTGCGCTCGGTGGTCCCCAACCTGCTGCGCCTGGCCACCGAGCTGGAGCTGAAGGTGGTCATCGAGGGCATTGAAACGGAAGAACAGTTGCAGCTCGTGCGCAGCATCGCACCGCAGATTCATGCGCAGGGATGGCTGTTCAGCAAGGCGATGGAATTGAACGAGGTGATGCGGCAGAGGCGGCCTTATACGCTGGAGCAGTTTGGGTTGGCGGCGTGAACTCACGCCCCACGCGCGCCTTGCGACGTCGAGAACCAGGGGCACGCAGCCCCTCCCCCGGCCACCCGGCGTTCATTCAAACGTGAGCTCCCGGAACGTACAAAAGTGTCGCGCTTCAGCTTGGCCAGCAAAGTTCGACGAAGGCCTGCCTGTCACTGACATTCGCATTTCCCGTACGCGCCTTGAGTGCTTGCCCCAACGGCATGAGCAGCTTGTCCAGCGCGGCGTGCGTCACCTGGTTGGTGTCGCAGATCGCGTTGACATGTTTAACGAACAGCCGGTAGCAGGAGGCGTCATTGTCGCCAGTTCCGGTCTGCCTCCAGCGGCCGCTCCCCGTGAAAAGAAACTTCGTGCATTTTTCCTCTTCGGTTGCATCCAGCGAGCCTAACGCCCAAATCGCGCGCATCGCATGTTGATCATAAATCGGCGCATCAGGATCCCGAAGATACCTGGCGAAGGCAGAGAAAACGACGCCGCCGTCGGATGAGACTTCCCGGTCGAGATCATTGAAATTTTCCACGAATATTTTGTAGGTATTCCACTTGCCCATTTTCCAAAGCAGCGCTTCTGCCAGGTTCTGTGGGGTATCACCGATGTCACCGGAAAACTCTGCAGTGTTCGCGGGAAGCGCCGGGAACTTGTGTGCGTCATACGCCTTGTGACCGAGGGCCTGGAGCTGACCAATCGCATCGTTTATACGACGTGAATCAAGCGTGTTCTGTTTGATCGCCTGTTGAAGACTGGAAATCAGCTCTCTCATTGTTCTCTTTCCTTGATGTGGTTGACCCGAAAATGTATGCAGCGAAGGGATCGGCATCGGCATTTCTTGCTCGTCCCCTGACCAGCCTTGCCAGTGTCCCTCATCCATGAGACATTTTATGTCTCATTCGATTTCCTTGCTTTCTCATGTCCCCCCTCGACTACCCCATTCTTGCTCTCCTGCCAACCAGGAAATCGACTGATCCCTGGATGACCACGCCTGAAGTCGCGGATGCACTCAGACGCAGTGGCCTGAGCGTTCAGCACAACAAGACCGTTCAACGCCGCCTGGAGGCGTTTCGCGATGAGGGTGTGGTGATCAGCGACAAGATCGGCAATGCGCTGGCGTGGCAGAAAAAGGAAGGAGCCAGCGGCGTGGCCGCCAAAGCGGGCGGCATGATGACCTTTGACGAGGCCCTTGCATTGCAGGCGCTCAAACGCTTTGCCAGTCGCCAGATCCCGGCGCTAGTGGCCAATTCCCTTGCGGGACTGTTCGATGTCGCCCAAGAGCGGCTGAAACAGGGGATGGGATCGAATACCCGGCGACATGCCAGCTGGAACAAGAAAGTGGCCGTCGTCGATAGCGGCTTTCAGTTACTGGCTCCGGTGACACCGGAATCCATCTTCTTGTCCGTCTCCGAAGCGCTGTTTTCCGAGCAGCTTCTGGAGATCGTCTATCACGCCCGGTCCAGCCCGGACAAAACGCCGGAGGCCCGTTTGGTCATGCCGCTGGGCCTGGTCGAAATGGCCTCGTTCGTCTATCTGGTGGCCAAACGGACCTCCAAGCCCGATCCGGCCATGTACCGGCTCGACCGCATGAAGAGCGCACAGGTCTGTCCGGATCCGTTCTCCTATCCCCGCGACTTCTCCCTGGAGAAATACATCGCGCAAGAGAGGCAATTCGATTTCCTTCCGAAAGGAGATATCAAACTGGCCGTTCGCTTTGCCAAAGGCCGCAACCACGCCGTTCTGGAAGCTCCCATCTCAGGCGACCAGACCGTGGAAACACATCCGGATGGCAGTATCACCGTTCGGGCGACGGTCATTCTCAGCGAAAGACTGCGCTGGTGGCTGCGCTCCTTCGGCCCCCATGCCGAAATACTGGAACCCCGGAGCCTGCGCAAGGAATTCTCTGCAGAGGCCAAGGCCAGCGCGCGACTCTATGAAAAAGACCACTAGCGCTGTTCAACGCTCTGAAGGTCCTCAACGCCCTTGCCACTCTCAAGCGCTAGGATCTCTCCTGGGAAAAGCTGTCCAGCTCGCGCAGCACATCTATCGCCGAACCGGCAATTCCCGTTCCGATGTGCGGGGCAATGGCTGCTTCGCGTGCATTGATACGGATCACGCGCGGACCGTATCGTTCGCCGAAGCGTCGCACGGTCGGAAGTGCGGAGCCCGCTCCGATTTCGATGACCACAAGGTGCCGCGTGGCAGCGATCCATTGCTCCAGGCGCCATCGCTGCTGCACTGCCGACGTATGATGCCAGTCTACGTCGTCAAACATGAGGATATGTGGCCGCGCCAGGCCTGCACAGTGAGGACAGGTTGGCAGGTCCCCTTGCAGTAGACAGCTCACCTCGTCAACGTCCGGTTCAAAGCCCTCTGCAGACCAGACTGCGCTAGAGCAGGCGTTCACACATTGCATGGCGTGAATCGATCCGTGACATTCAACAATGCGCTGATCGGAAAAACCAGCCTTTCCGAAATGACCATCTACATTGCTGGTGAAGACGAAGGCGCCAGATGGCATCCTGTCGGCCCACTGTCTCAACAGGGTAAAACCGTGATGCGGCACGATTGCGCGATAGAGCGCCAGCCGGTGTCCATAAAAGCCCCATGCGCGCCGAGGATCGGACAAGAATGCCTGCGGGTTGGCGATGTCTTCAAAGGAGAGACCGGCCCGGCCCAGCGCCGGGTACGCAGCCCAGAACCCTTCCTCTCCCCGGAAGTCCGGCAACCCCGAATCGACGCCCATACCTGCCCCGGCCGTGATCAGAAGCCCGTCTGCCTCCTTTATCCAACCTGCAGCCCTCTGCAATTGTTCAAAACGTGGTGTCATCGAGGATATGCTTTCACTTTCCGATCATGCTATGGGTCAGCCCGCTCTTCACCAGCAAGCCCGATCAGGCCAACATTATTGTAAATACCTGTGTGAATCGCGTTCCAAGACAAATGAGAGGTAGAGCACATCACGCTGACGTTTCCTTGCGATCGCATCAATGTGTTCAATCAATACCGGCATCTTCTGGCTCCTTTTACGGTTCATATCCCGGTCCCTGGCAATCGGATTGCAAAAGGCCTCCTTGTTGCTGAAGGAATGAATGATCGCACCGGGAAGAGACATTATTTGTCTCAACTGATCCGTGGAGAAGGGAGCCGTCAGAGCAGGCAAGCAGGGACAAGAACCGTGACGGCGGAGAGGGGCCGACCCTGAGGTTCAGGAGAGGAAGGTCAGCGCTCGCTGCACCAACTCCGCCGCCGTCCCGTCATCACGCAAGCCAAGCCTGCGCGCAATGCGGTCATCGAGCACGGGATAGCGGCCAAAGACCGCCTCCACCGGCTCTTGCGGTGCATAGCGCACGAGCGCATTGCCATCAACGCCATACAAGGCCGAGAGCGTTTCGACCACTTCCTGCATGGACAGCCGCAACACCGGCAAGGCCCAGGTGCGGTCCATGTGGCCTTCCGTATCCAGCAGCGGATCCATGGTCGCCGCATGCAGCAGGTTTTCTGCACAACGTTGCGCCGACATCCACCACGCGGTCGCTTGCGGCCCCACCGGCAGGGTCACTGATTCACCTGCGGCCAGTGCATGCAGCAGTTCGCTCATGAAGGCCGAGACCAGTCCGGATGCAGTGCGCGGGCGGGCCACGATGCCCGGCAAACGCAACGAACGACCATCGAGCACACCGCGCCGCGTGGCATCGGCCAGCAGGATTTCGCAGGCCCGCTTGTGGGCGCCATAGATCAAGGCCGGTCGCGTGGGCGTCGTCGGAACGACCGGGTCGGGCAAGGGCGTACCGTACACCGCGATGGTGCTGGCATACACCACCACCGGCGCTGCACTTGCTGCGGCCCTGCCCTCAGCCAGCAAGTTGAACAGATCGAGCGTGGCATCCAGGTTGACACGGCGGCTCAAGGCCGGATCGGCTTCGGCCGCGCCACCCGGAACCGCGGCCAGATGAAAGCAAAGATCAGCACCGAACTGCGCCAGACGTGACTGCACCTGCGCATCCTGCAATTGACCCTCGATACCTTCAACGGTATCTGGCAGCGATGGCAAGCGCTTGTCCATGGCCGCCAGCCGCGCAATGCGTCGCGTGCCGACCTGCCCCGTCTGCTGCAGCAACCGCAGCAGGGTCGCGCCGATGAAGCCGCCCGCGCCGGTGACCAGGACCTTCATGCTGCCCGCACCACGCGTTGTTGCACGATGCCGAAGGGACCGGCACTGCCATCCTCGTAATGCGCCTGCATGCGCACCTCGTCGCCGAAGTGCATGAAGCCGGTACGGATCTCGCCGTGATCGATCTTCTCGATCACGCGCCGCTCGGCGATGCAAGCCGAACCGGCCGCGCGCGCAACATTGGAAACGGTACCCGAGCCAATGATGCAACCCGCCGTAAGACGGCGGCTGTGCGCCGCATGGGCAATCAACTGACCGAAGGAAAAATTCATTTCGCCGCCGTGCGGTTCGCCAAAGCGCGCGCCATTCCATTGCACATGCAAGTGCATGTGCACACGGCCATCGCGCCAGGCCATGCCTAGTTCATCGGGCGTGACGGCAATAGGTGCAAATGCCGTCGAGGGCTTGGCCTGCAGGAAACCGAAACCGGTCTTCATCTCATGCGGGCCAAGTGCGCGCAGGCTCCAGTCATTGAGCTGCACCACCAGGCGCACGGCCTGCAGGGCCTCGTCCGGTGTCGCGCCCATGGCGACCGGGCCGACCACCACACCGAACTCGCCCTCGAAGTCGATGCCTTCGGCTTCCGAGCGCAGCGGCACGTCCTGCTGCGGCCCGAGGAAATCATCGCTGGCCCCCTGGTACATCACGGGAACGGTATCGAAATACGGAATCGGCGGCGTCTTGAAGGCTTCTTCCATCAAGCGTCCGTGATTGAGGAAGGCGGATGCGTCCAGCCATTGCGGTGCGCGTGGTAGCGGTGCCATGCACAGCTGCGCATCGAAGCTGATGACACCCTCGGCCCGGCCTTCATTGAGGGCCTCATAACGCTCGGTCAGTGCAGGCTTGACCTCGTCCCAGCGTGCCAGCGCATCGATCAGGGTGCGCGCAATCTGCGACACCGGCAAGGCAGTGGCGGCATCACGCGCGACCAGTACCAGCGCGCCATCAGGCGAGCCGTCGCGCAGGGTAGCGAACTTCATGGCTTATGCTCCCTTGCCCAGTTGCGCGGCAATGGCCGGGTCATACTCGCCATCGACCAGGATGAACAGCATGCGGCAGGGCTTGCCCGAACGATTGGCCCAGGCGTGGTTGGTGCCGCGCTGTACCACCACGCTGCCGGGTTTCAGGGCAACTTCGCCACGCTCCAATACCAGTGTCATCTCGCCTTCGATGACGATGCCGTAGTCCACCGATTCGGTCCGGTGCATCAGCGGGTGCGGGGAGTCGGCCTGCACGGTGGAGGCCGAAGCCTCGCCGATCTGGCTGAAGGCTTCGTGCATCTTGCTGTTGCCGCTGGCAAGGAATTCCTCGGTATCGGCCGGGATGTCCACGAAACGCATGCGCGTGCCGCGTTCAGGCGGTGACAGGACCAGCGCTCCCAGGGTGGGATCAGCCCCATTGTCCACACGTGCAGGCGTGGCGCCGGTACTCCAGACTTCATGGAAGAGCGTGCCGGGAATGGCGGCCACCTCCACGACGGTGGGCAGCGGGCCGTCGCTGCTGACGATGGATCGGCCTTGTGCATCGTGGCCGGTGACGACGCGGTGTATCGGTGGGAAGGACATCATGGGCTCCATGGAAATGCTGGTCGTGCGTGAATCTGCTGATGGCTGCCAGGGTGGCAGCCGGGTTCAGCCTTCGTCGAAGATCGCTACCGCGCGGGTCCACCCGGCGCTGGCGCCACGAATCTTGTGGGGAAAGCAGCTGATGGTGAAGCCGTGCGCAGGCAAGGCTTCGAGGTTGTGCAGCTTCTCCAGGTGGCAGTAACCGATATCGCGACCGGCCTTGTGTCCCTCCCAGATCAGCGCCTTGTTGCCGGTCTCGGCCACGCGCTGTGCGGTATAGGAGAAGGGTGCATCCCAGCTCCAGGCATCGGTACCGGTCAGGCGCACACCGCGTTCGAGCAGGTACATGGTGGCTTCGTAGCCCATGCCGCAACCGGCACCGAGATAGTCGCGATGACCGTAGCGCGATCCGGCGCGGGTATTGACCACGACGATATCGAGTGGCTGCAGCACGTGGCCGATGCGCTTGAGTTCAGCGTCCACGTCGGCGGCGGTGGCCACATAGCCATCAGGAAAGTGACGGAAGTCCAGTTTCACGCCGGCCTGAAAGCACCATTCCAGCGGGACTTCATCGATGGTGATGGAGGGACGTGCGCCCCCGTTCCTGGCATCCTGCGTGGAGTGGAAATGCCAGGGTGCATCCAGGTGCGTGCCATTGTGCGTGGTCAGCGTGACCCACTCGGCAGCGGCGGCTTCACCATCGGGATAGTCCTCGGGCTGCGTACCGGGCAGCATGGCCATGAACTCGGGCAGGGTATCGGCGTGCTTCTGGTAAGTGATCTTCGGTGCCAGGGGTGGCGGGTCGGAGAGTACGTCGTTTTCAAGGTAGATGGACAGGTCGACGAAACGATGACGCCGACGCGCTTGCGGGGATACGGTCATGCCAGGGCCTCCTGGGGTTGAACGGCGACCGCACGTGGCAGTCGCGAGAAACAGATCGATGCACTCACGCCCAGGAGCAGGGCCACCGGTCCCAGGCTGCCATAGCCCCAGCCCTGCACCAGCGTGCCGCCGAGGATGGGGCCGATGGCCGCGCCCGTCATGAGCATGGCGGGCGTGGCGGCCATGGCGCGACCGCTGCGGTCCAGCCGGGCCATGAGGCCAAAGGCAAAGGTGTGCGTGAAGATCATCACGGCAGCAAAGACCGAGGCCGCCGCGGCATAGGGTGCAAAGCGTGCCGAAGTCATGATCACCACCACCAGCAGCGCCTGCACCAGCGGGCCGGCCATGAGTACGCTGCGGGCCGGCAGCCGTTTTTCCAGCAGGGCCGCCAGCGGCGCGGGCAGGAGATTGACGAAGCCCAGCGCGATGAGCACACCCGTGACCGCTTGCAGTCCGAATCCGCGATCACTGCCCACGCGCTCCAGGAAACTGAACGTCATCGATTGCACCAGACCCATGCAGGCAATGCCGGCAATGCCGTACCAGACCTGGCGTGGCACCGGCTGGCGCGGCGCAGCCACGCGGGCCGTGCCATCGGTCTCGGCACGCGGAAACGCCAGGGCGCAGGCCAGCGCCCCCACCGCCATCACGCCCGCAAACAGGTAAAACAAGGCAGCGCCCCCGAGGCTGGCGATGACAGGCGGTGCACTGCCCAGGAACAGGATGGCGAACACGCCCAGCGCGATGCCGACCAGTGCAAAACCGCGATGCGGATTGCTGCCCCGCGCGATGGTGCCATGCGTGACGCTCAGGGAAAGACCGGTGGTCAGCCCGCACACCGCATGCAGCAAGGCCAGCAGCAGGTAATGTTGGGTCTGCGCGGCCAGCGCAAAGAGCACCGCCGACAGGCCAAAGCCGATGGCCGCCTTCCAGCGCGCCGTTTCCGGATCGAAGCGCGGGGCCAGCACGGCACTGGCCAGTACCGCGCCGCCCAGGAACAGCGACGCCAGCAAGCCTGCCTGACGCGCATCGAAGTGGTAATGCGCCACCAGCGTGCCGACCCAGACGGGCAGCGCGACCAGGTCGATCATGCCGGCACAGTGGGCCAGCATCAGCGCAGCCAGGGCGCGCTTGGAATAGGTCGTGATCATCTTGTCTCCTCGCGTCGTACGCGGATTGCAGAACCGTTAATCGTTTATATTTTTTATAATCTTTATGGATGTCAGATGGGCTGGACCAGTGCCGCATGCGACTCGCGCATGATGCGGGAATGCTCTTCCTTGTCGCCGCCCTCGACCTCGATCTCGCCCAGCCGCGCCGAGTTCTCCACCACCATGCGGCAACGTTCCCAGCGGCGCTCCTCGAAGGCTGACAGGGCCAGTGGTACGCTGGTGTTGCGCGCCAGTTCGTCGGCCAGCACCAGGGCGTCTTCGATACCGATACAGGCTCCCGAAGCCAGGTGCGGCGTGGTGGCATGGACCGCATCACCGATCAACACGACACGTCCCTGGTACCACGGACGCGGCAGCAGCAGACCTTCCAGCGGACGGAAGATGATGCGGGCGTTGTCATCGAGCTGGTCACGGATGGTCTTCAGGACCGGTGCACTGAAATCTTCCAGCAGGCCGCGCAGACGCGCCACGAAGCTGGCCGGATCAAGGTGCTCGTTGACCGGGCGCGGCTCGGTCACGAAGAGGTACATCTCGTCCTTGGAAACCGGATTGACGCCGGGCTTGATGCGCGGCCCCATCCACATGGTGCAGGTGGTGATCTCTGCCGGACGTGGCAGGATGGCGCGCCATACCGCCTGGCCGCTGTAGCGCGGTTTGGGTGCGTCGGGGAAGAGCTGGGCGCGCAGCTTGGAGTACAGGCCGTCGGCACCGATCACCAGATCGTAGCGACGGGTCTGGCCGTCGGTAAAGTCTACCTCGACCTCGTCACCGATCTCGCGCACGGCAGTGAATGTGCAGCCCAGGCGCACATCGGTACCGGCTGCGCGGGTGGCATCGGCCAGGATGCGCGCCAGCACCGGACGCAGAATGGCGCCGCCGCCAGGGACATCGGGCGAGGCCAGGCGCGGCGTGGGCAGTTCGGCGATCTGCGGTCCGTGCGGCAGGCACAGGCGCACGCCGTCACCGGCCGCACCTTCGCGCAGGAAGACATCGAGTACGCCCAGTTGTTTGAGGGCACGCAGCGTGGCCGGGCCCAGGCTGATGCCGGCGCCATAGTTGCGCCACTGGGCATCCAGTTCCACCAGGTCGACTTGCGCGCCACGGCGGCGCAGATCGATGGCGGCGGACATGCCGGAAAAACCGCCGCCGATGATGAGGATGCGTTGGGCTGCGAGTGTCATGGTGTCTCCTGAATCTTGTTCTTGAAAGGGTTAAGCATCGGCGCCGGTGGCCAGGTGCAGGCCGCCGTCGTCGTCGAGGCGCAGCGCCACCGGCGTGAGCGTATCGCCCAGGCAGGGGCCGAGGGTGCAGACGCCAGTGAGCGGATCGAACAGCGCACCATGTGCGGCACAGACCACGTGTTGGCCGCTGGCGTCGAGATAGGCATCGCGCCGCCACGGTAACGGGGTGCCGTGGTGCGGGCAGCTGTCACGCCAGGCGCGGATCTGGTCGCCCCGCCGCAACAGGAAGATGGTGGCCTGCCCGGCCCCGTCGGTATCGAAACCGCGTGCACCGTCTTCGGGCAATTGCGTGACATGACACAGGTACATGGCCGTCTCCCCGCGCGGATCAGCGTGCGGCGCCCGGCGGCGGACCACTCGGCGCCCACTTTTCGCGGTACTGGAACAGGAACAGTTGCGAGGCATCAGCACCCATCGGCGCCTCGCGCGCGGCCCACTGTTCGTCGTGCAGGTCCATGTCGGCATCGTATTCGACGTGGCAGCCCAGCGGTGAATTGAAGTACCAGAACCAGTTGCTGCCAAAGCGATGACGCCCCGGCCCCCAGAAGCTCTGGTAACCCTTCTCGACGAAACGGGTACCGGCCAGCAGCACTTCGGTCGGACCGCCCATGTGGAAGGTGAAGTGTTCGCAGCCTTTCATGAAGGGCGGGGTCTGGATCATGAACAGGGTATGGTGGTCCTGCGTACCCGCGGGACGCAGGAAGGGACCCACGCCGGTGAAGCGGTCGGTACAGACGAAGCCCAGGCGCTGATAGAAAGCCTCGGCCTTGGCGGCGTCAGGAACGAAATACACCACATGCGACAGCGTACGCGGCAGGGCCTGCACATCGGCGGGCAGGCCCAGCTGGTTCGGTGCGCGCTGGGCATCGCCAGGACCATTGACGCGTTCGGAGGGGATGGCAAGCGGGCGGCGTACGGTGACCTGGAAGGCCAGCGCGAAACCCATGTCGTCGACGCTGCGCACCACGCCATCGCGGCGGCTGACCTCGCGGTCGCGGCGCAGTTCGGTTTCGATGGCATCCAGCGTGGCGTTATCGGCCACGCCATAGACGGTCTCGCGCAGCAGGCTGGCGGTCGCCATGGGCGGTGGCAGGGTGGCATCGTCCTTGGCGCGCAGCACGATGGCGGTACCGTCAAGGGCTTCGTAACGGTCATGACCGACATCCTTCAAGCCATAGTCGATCAGGTATTGGCGGCAGGCGGGCAGATCGTCCACGCCAAAGACCAGGGCATCGGGTCCAATGATGTTCATGCGGATTTCCTTGTGATTGACTCGGTGTTGTGTCGTAGCGTCGTGCGCATCAGGCCTTGGTGCGCCCGCCCAGGGTCTCGGCCACCCAGTCGGCGATGACGTGGCCGGCGTTGATGGAGTTGTCGAAACTGGCGTGCTGCGCGCCGCCTTCGCGATCGGTGAAGACCTTCAATTCGCGCTTGGGGCTGTTGACCAGTTGTTCGTAGGTGCGGTGCGCCCACTTCAGGGGAATCTGGGTGTCCTTCTCGCCGTGGGTGACCAGGAAAGGCACGCGGATCTTCTCGACCACGCCATCCAGATGCACGTCTTCGGCGATGCGCATGAAGTCGTCGATATCCTTGGTGCCCCACACCCAGCTGACGTGCTGCCAGTAATGCGGCACGGGGAAATCGCCCTCTTTTTCCAGGCGCTTTTTCTGCACATCGCGCCAGTCGTGATTGGCTCCCCACACCACGCCACAGGCAAAGCGCGGCTCCATGGCCACCACGCGCGGGCAGTAGTAGCCGCCCAGGGAGACGCCTTCACAGCCGATGCGGCTGGCATCCACATCATCACGCTGCTCCAGCCAGTCCACCACGTGACTTGCCCAGTGCTCCGCATCGAAGCGCGCGGTCATGCCATGCAGGCGCAGCGCTTCGCCGGTGCCGGGCTGGTCGATCACCAGCGAGGACACACCGCGCTCGGCAAGCCAGCCGGGCAGGCCGACCAGGTATTTCATTTCCTTGGTCGAATCCAGGCCATTGAGCTGCACCAGAATCGGGGCCGGACCTTTGACCTTGTTGGCGCGTACATACAAGCCGGAGATGACCTTGCCTTGATAGGGAATCTCGACCCGCTCGCAGTTCTCGCCGGCCAGGGTGATGCCGCGCTGGAACACCTCCAGGAAGCGCCGATACAGTTCCAGCCGACCGGGCGCGCCATGCGCCTGCAGGCGTTCGCAGGTCAGCAGGTAGCTGGCCGCACGCTTGTACTTGGCGCCTGCGGAAAGCAGCCGGCCGCGTACTTCGTCTTCGGCGGCCAGGCTGCACAGCTTTTCTGCCATGTCCGCCCAGGTGGCGCGGAAGGCAGCGGTGCCTTCGGCGTCAGGCTGTTTGGCCGCCTCCTGCAAGGGGGCGCACATGGCTTCGATTTCACCGATGCGCGCGCCCATCTCGATGGCGAGGTCGACGGAAAGATTCCAGACATAGTTCGTCGGGAAGTAACGGAACATGGTGTAACTCCTTTGATGATGAGTGATGCCCGGCGAGGCCGACGCCGGCTCAGCGCGGGCCGCCCAGCCACAGCGGCATGGCGAAGTTGATCCAGACGGCATTGCTCTTGGTCGTATTGGCGGCATACAGACCGCGCTGGTAGTTCATGTTGATGCTGTAGGTACCGGCGTTGTAGGCCACCGTGGGGCCCATGGCGAAGCTGCGGGAGCGATTGCCGGTGATATCCGCGCCGTTCTGGCGATCATCGGTGAACTGGTTCAGGTAGGAACCGGTAACGCCCACCTTCCACTTGCCGAAGTTCCAGCCGCCGATGAAGTCGGCCACATAGGCCGTGCCGGAGCGGTAGTTGGTATCGCTGTTCTTGTCATTGAAGAGCAGGCGGTTGGAGATGCCCAGGTCCAGTCCGTCCGGATCGTTGTGGCGGATCGCCAGCACCGGCTGGTAGGAGTTGTAGCCCACTGCCACGCTGGTCCGCTTGGCATCATAGGAGCCGGTCTTGAGCGCGAAGTCGAAGCCGAAGGTGACATTGGTATGTGCGGCGACATCCCAGCGCAGCAGCAAGGGCGTGAAGGTGATGTTGGACAGACCGCTGTGATTTTCGCCATGGCCGGCCACTTCGGTATGCAGCGAGACCACCGGCAGCACCAGTTGGGAATACACCTTGGCCCCCATCCATTGCACACCGTAGGAAGCCAGCAGGCGCGTGGTGGCCGAGTAGACATCCGTCTTGAAGGGGATAGGACGCTTGTTGCCGTTGTTGTCGTAGAGTCCGTCGGCACTGCTGTAGTTGAACTGCTGCACCGCGAACAGGCCCGCAATGGGCGGCAGGGCGGCAATGTATTCACTGGTGGACCCGGTGGGGAATGGCGAAACACCCCCTTCGAAGGCTTGCGCGGACTGCATGCTGGCAGCACCGATCACGGCCAGGGTGGCCAGGACGGCACGATTGCCCAGCCGCCGGGCTGGTACGGTTCCTCTCTTCACTGCTGTCTCCTTGTCTCCTACCCTGCCTGGCTTGTTGTTCGCCGTCGCGGCGTCTTGTCGGGGCCAGGCTCAACAGTGGCGCAACCAATGCGCCACCAGCTTGCCGTGCCAGCCTTTTCTCGTGTCTGTCTGCGAGGCCGTGCAGCGGTTGGGTGAAGATTAAGGTTGTGGTTGATATTGATCAAATGGATTGTTTTGATTCATGATATGGACGGGATCAATACATGACCGCGCCCTGCAAGCCTTGCACAGAAGAAAGGCCGGCCCCCGACAACGGAGACTTATTCATGCGTTTCAACAAGCTCGACCTCAATCTGCTGGTCGCCCTGGACGCCTTGCTGACCGAACTCAACATCAGCCGCGCCGCCGAGAAGATCCACCTGAGCCAGTCCGCCATGAGCAATGCACTGGGGCGCCTGCGCGAGTATTTCGATGACGAGTTGCTGATCCAGGTCGGCCGCCGCATGGAAGCCACGCCCCGTGCCGAAGTGCTGCGCGACGCGGTCAACGATGTGCTGCGGCGCATCGAAGGATCGATCGCGGCCAAGCCGGCCTTCGTGCCGGCCGACTCCCATCGGGAATTCCGCATCTCGGTGTCGGACTTCAGCCTGAACGTGCTGATCCCGCGGGTGATCGCACGCGCCCACGCCGAGGGGCCGCAGATCCGCTTTGCGCTCATGCCGCAGGTGCAGGACCCGACCCGCTCGCTGGACCGGGCCGAAGTCGATCTGCTGGTATTGCCGCAAGAATTCTGTACGCCTGATCATCCTGCGGAGGAAGTGTTTCGCGAACGTCATGTCTGCGTGGTGTGGCGCCACAGTCCTCTGGCCAAGGGCAAGCTGACGCTGGAGCGCTACATGGAGGCCGGTCATGTGGTGATGGTGCCGCCGGGTGCCAATGCCTCGTCGGTGGAAGCGTGGATGGCCAACAAGCTGGGCTTTGCACGGCGGGTGGAAGTGACCAGCTTCAGCTTTGCTTCCTGCGTAGCGCTGGTGCAAGGGACCAACCGCATCGCCACCGTGCATGGCCGGCTGGCGCGCAGGCTGGCGGCGCAGCTGCCGGTGGTGTTGAAGGAGAGCCCGCTGCCGCTGGCGGAGATGCACCAGATGATGCAGTGGCACCGCTATCGCACCAATGATCCGGGCATCGAGTGGTTGCGGCAGGTGTTCCTGGAAAGTGCGAGGGAGATGGACATGGAAATGGCTTGATGAAGCAGCCTGAGCCATTTCGATAATCAGTATAAATTATTTATATCGACCAAGTTTTTTAAAAAAAATACCCTGCTGCCTTTCAGCAGCAGGGTATTAGATGCAACTCACAACTAAGTACGTGCAAATCAGAAATCGACCTGTGCCGACAGCACCAGAGTGCGCCCCGATGCCGTGCCGACATAACCGTTCTGCATCAGCCAGTAATTCTTGTCGAACAGGTTTTCGATGTTGGCGCGATAGGTCACGACCTGCCCTGCCGTTCGGGTGATGTAGCGCGCACCGATATCGACGCGGGTCCATCCCGGCACCTTGAGCTTGTTCTCGTTGCTGTACCACATCGAGCCGGTACGGGTGACGCGGGTATTGAAGGCCAAGCCTTGCAGCCAGGGCGCATCCCAGTCCAGGCCGAGATTGAAATTGCTGTTGGGGATGGCGCCGACATCCTTGCCGTCATTGGTGCCATTGTCGGTGTGGTACTGCTTGGCATCGAAGAAGGTGCCGCTGGCATTGAAGCGCAGGCCGCGCCGTATTTCACCATAGGCCGCCAGTTCCAGTCCGCGCACGCGGTTGCGGCCATCCTGGGTGGTGGTGCTCACGCCATTGACCAGCGTGGTGCTGGAATTGGCCTGCTCGATCTGGAATACGGCGGCGGTGGTGGTGATGCGGCCCCAGTCGACCTTGGCCCCGGTTTCCACCTGCTTGGACTTGTAGGGCGGGAAGAGCTGGTTGGGATTGCCGTCGCTGGCCGAAGTGAAACCACCGGCACTGAGCGCCGCCGTGTAGTTGGCATAGAGCGAGACGTTCTGCACCGGCTTGACGACCACACCCAGTACCGGCGAGATGGCGGTCTTGTTGGAGGTCTGGGTGGCATCGACCAGGCTGTGCGAATAGACCTGTTGACGGCGCAGGCCGACGATGAAACGCAGGCGGTCATCGGCCAGCGACAGCGTATCGGTCAGGGCAAGGCTGGTCAGGCGTACCTGGCTTTGCGGCGTGGGCTGGCCGCGTGCACCGGTAATGGCGGCCAGCGCCACCGGGCGATACAGGTTGGAGGTGACGCTGCTGCTTTCGGAGAGGTAGAAATAATCGGTCTGCTGGTCCAGCATGTTTGCGCCCAGCATCACGGTGTGCTTGATGCCACCGGTGTTCAGGCGCGCGCGCAGGCCCACATCGGCGGAGGTGGAGACCACCTTCTGGTCGTAATAGCCATTGGAGAGAGTCCCCGTATCACCGGCTGCATTGAGGATGGTGGCGCTGGGAAAGCTCTGGTAGGAGCTGGCCTCGTGATAGCCCACGGCACCGTAGGCGGTGAGCTGGTCGTTGATGTCGTATTCCAGGCGCGTGGTCACGGCCTTGTCGTCCGATTGCAGGGTGGTGCCCGGGTAGAGGTTGGTCTTGCCCGAGGGCGCTTCCGGCATGACCAGGCTGCTGACGCTGAATTGCGGGCGGAAGTTGCGCGCGTCTTCATGCTGGGTATACGCATCCAGGCTCCAGCGCACGCGGCCACCGTTGTAGTCGAGCCCGACCGAGCCCATGCTCTGCTGCTGATTGCTGCCGGACAGGCCGGTATTGCCATCGGCATAGAGGGCATTGACGCGGATGCCCCATTCCTGCTGCTCGCCGAAGCGACGTCCGAGGTCGGCCTTCACGCCGAACTGCGAATTGGAGAGATAGGTGGCCGTGACGCTGGAGACCGGATCTTCATGTGCCCGCTTGGGGATCAGGTTGACCGCCCCGCCGACCCCGCCGGCCGGCCCCATGCCATACATCAGCGTTCCCGGCCCTTTGAGTACTTCAATGCGCTCGACCATGGAAATGGGCATGCGTGTAAGCGGCACCATGCCGTAGAGTCCGTTGAAGGCCACGTCATTGGCCGACATGGTGAAACCGCGAATCTGGTAGCTGTCGCCGAAACCGCCATTGCCATTGGTGTTGCGCACCGAGGCATCGTTGGTGATGACGTCACCGATGGCGCGCGCCTGCACATCCTCGATGCCTTGCGAGGTGTAGTTGGTGGTGCTGAAGGGCGTGTCCATGACGCTGGCCGTGCCCAGCACGCCCAGGCTGCCGCCACGCGCCACCAGGCCACCGGCATAGGGCGCGGTGGGGTCGGCGCTTTCGGTGATGGTGACGGTGGGCAGGACGGCATTGGCATTGCTGCCGGTGATGCCTGCGGGGGCCATCACGGTGTAGCTGCCATCGGCATTGCGGATGGCTTGCAGGGGCGTGCCGGCCAGCAGCGCGGCAAAGCCTTCGGCCACGGTATAGCGGCCGGAGAGCCCCTTGCTCTGGCGCTCGCGCGTGAGGGCCGGATCGAAGGACAGCAGCACGCCGGCACGGCGGGCGAAACTGTTGAGGCTCGGGTCCAACGGCCCGGCGGGGATGTCGTAGCTCTGGCGTTGGGTGTCGGTGGCTTGCGCCTGAACAGCCGCCATGGGGCTGGCTAAAGCGGCCAGTATCGCCAGTCGGGACAAGGTCGGACGCGAGGGGAAGCAGGTTCGGATGGTCATGGATCTCGTTGGGTGATTAGCTGAAGAGGACTTGCTCTCTGGTAAACCGAACGAGATCCAAAAACCTGCAGAAAAAAATGAAAATGATTTACGCCAATGCCTGCATCAGGTGGCATCCCGTGGTCGCAAGGTGATCCAGTAGTCCGTGAAGGAATCGACCCGCACCGGCAAGGTCCGGGCGATCGCGGCCAGGATGCGGGCGGGCTGGTCGAGCGGAAACACGCCTGAGATCGGCAGGCTGGCGACCGCAGGATCGCAGCGCAGCCTGCCAGGCAGGCTGCGCTCCAGCTCGGCCACCAGTTGGCCCAGGGGCATGTGATCGGCGATGATGACGCCCTCGATCCAGGCGCTGGCCTGCTCATTGGCCGGGGCGAGACTGCCGACCAGTCCTTGCGCATCGAACAGCCCCTGTTGCCCGGCGTCCACGCGTACCGCCGCGAGCTCATCATGAGCACGGAATTCCACCGCGCCCTCATAAACAGCCAGGCGCATGCCCTCCTGCGCATCACGCAACTGGAAGCGCGTGCCCAGCGCGCGCGCCTGGCCCAGTCGGGTCTGCACCAGCAAGGGCCGATAGGGGCGATCACGTTCATGTCCCGTGCTGATGAGCACTTCGCCGCGATACAGGTGCAGCAGGCGCCGCTGCTGGTCGTAATCCGCATCCACGGCGGTGGCGCTGTTGAGTTCCAGCACGGTGCCGTCGGCCAGCACCACGCGGCGCCGTTCACCGGTGCCGGTAGTGTACCCGGCCATCCACGCCTGCCATGGCGCCAGGCGCGCAGCGCTGGTGGCCAGCAGCCCGGCACCGATCGTCATGCACAGGGTCTTGAGGGCGAAGCGGCGGTTGTGGCGGGTACGGGCAGGACTGGCGCCGATGCTGCCATGGGCCAGGGTCGCGGGCAGCGTGGCGATCCGTTCGCTGAGGCACTGCAGGCGCTGCCAGGCCAGCTCGTGCTGCGGGCATTGAGCCCGCCAGCGGCGGCAGGCTTGCTGGTCGTGGTCAGTGGCGCTGCCCGATTGCAGTCTGACCATCCAGTCGATGGCGGCCATGACGATGTCCTCGCTCGGCGGGCTGATGTCAGCGGCCATACTGCAGGCGGTAACAGGCGGTGAAGGCGCGCCTCATGTATTGCTGCACCGAACTGAGCGAGACCTGCAGACGGGTCGCGATCTCGGCATAGCCCAGGCCATCTAGCTGGGACAGCAGGAAGGCACTGCGCACCTTGGGGGGGAGCGCGGCCAGCATGGCGTCGACTTCGTTGAGGGTTTCCAGCACCAGCAGTTGCGCTTCGGGCGAAGGCAGATGCTCGGGCGGCATCTGCGCAAGCATCTCCAGGAAGGCCGCTTCCAGCGCACAGCGGCGGAAATGGTCGATCATCAGGCCGCGGGCGATGGTGGCCAGCAGCGCGCGCACTTCATCGAGGCTGAAGTCGCGGCGCGCCACCATCATCTTGACGAAGGTATCCTGGGCCAGGTCGGCGGCCAGGTCGGCATTGTCGGTGCGACGGCGCAGCCACCCCAGCAGCCACCGGTGATGCCCGGTGTAGATGCCAGCGATGTCTTGATGACGGGAAGATGCAAGGTCGGCCATGACCGCAAGAAAATGAAATGAGAACGTGTCTCATTATAATCTTGAAATGCGCTGACGGGGCGGCCCGGTTTTTGGTCGATATGAAACAAAAAGCCCCGGCACCAGGGCCGGGGCTTGTCACAGCGGCTTCATCCGGTACCGTCATGGAACCGGATGTGAAGCTTGTTGCTTACTTCACCACGCTCAGCAGGGTACGCTTGCCACCCTTGTAGGTGTACAGGGTCAGGGTGCCGTTGAGGATGTCGCCCTTGGAGTCGAAGGCGATTTCACCGGTCACACCCTTGTGGTGGATCTTGGCCAGGAACGGCAGGTAGACCTTGGGATCCGACGAGCCAGCCTGCTGCATGGCATCAGCCAGGGTCATCAGCGCATCGTAGGTGTACGGTGCGTAGATCACGACGTCCTGGTTGAACTTCTTCTTGTAGGCTGCCTTGAAGTCTTCCAGCGGCTTCTTGCCGGCTTCGGTCACGCCACCGGCTTCGGCGCAGACCACTTCGCTGTCCTTCAGGCCGGCACCGGCCAGGGCCGGCAGTTCGGTGGTGCAGATACCGTCACCGCCCATGAACTTGGCCGAGATACCCAGCTGGTCCATCTGGCGCAGCATCGGGCCGGCCACGGCATCCATGCCGCCGAAGAAGACCAGATCCGGCTTCTTGGACTTGACCGAGGTCAGGATGGCGTTGAAGTCGGTGGCCTTGTCGGTGGTGTACTGGGTTGCCACGATGGTGGCACCGGCAGCCATTGCGCTCTTGCGGAATTCTTCGGCCACGCCTTGACCGTAGGCGGTGCGGTCGTCGATGACGGCCACGCTCTTGCCCTTGAGCTCATTGACGGCATAGCGGCCCAGCACGCCACCAAGCTGGCCATCGTTGGCCACCACGCGGAAGGCAGTGTTGAAGCCCTGTTGGGTGTACTTGGGGTTGGTGGCCGACGGCGAGATCTGCGGGATGCCGGCGTCATAGTAGATCTTGGAAGCCGGGATGGTGGTGCCGGAGTTCATGTGACCGACCACGCCCTTGACCTTGGCATCGACCAGGGCCTGAGCCACGGTGGTGGCTTGCTTCGGATCGGAAGCGTCATCCTGGGCCACCAGCTGGAAGGTGACCTTCTTGCCGGCGATCATGAAACCCTTGGCGTTGAGTTCGTCCACGGCCATGCGGGCGCCGTTTTCGTTGTCCTTGCCGATGTGCGCGTTGGGACCGGTCAGGGGAGCGACGTGACCGATCTTGATGACTTCTTGTGCTTGCGCAGCCCCTGCGAATGCGAACGCTGCCACCAGTGCCGTAGCGACAGGAATCATTTTGATTTTTTGCATGAATTGCTCCTATTACTTCCAATGAAAGATTGAAAACGCAGTTCGTTGTGCCATTTGTTATGTGCACTGACCGATCCTGAGCGCCATGTGGACGGTGCCATGATCGGAAAGCGCCGCAGCGCCTCCCAGTCGCTGACCGGTTCTTGCTTGCGGACTCTGCTACTGCAAAAAACGAGCCATGCCTTGCAGCATCTCGACTCGGGCGCTTTCCGCATGGTCATCCCCGGTTAAAAAGGGACGGAGCCACAGCAGGCAAGCGGCCCGGCCAAAGCGCCAGGCCAGGCGGGGCAGCTCCTCCGATACACCGCCCCGCCGGGCAGAATACACCGTAATGGTGCGGCTGGGAGAGCGAGTTCCGTGCCAACGCGGTTGTTCATTCATATCGCACGTTTTATGCACTTTTTTGAATCGAAATGCGAAGGAGCGCACCAATAAGGGTGGGCGACCGGAAGAAAACTGCACTTGAAACTCAGGCAGACTACCCCGGAAACCTCAGTCCACGCGCAAATGATCCTGCAAAATGAGAATTTTCATTCATTTGCCGCAGATTCCGGCCTTGATGCGCTGATCGCACCCGTCAGTGAGGGGCCGCCGTCAGGAACCTTCCATGGCGGCCCGTTCACGACGCGTCTTTCGCAGGCGCTGATCAGAATGCGTAACGCCCCTGCACGTACAAGGTACGCGGCGCGCCCACCAGCTTGCCAGGATTGCCGTCCACGGTACGGGTGAAGTAGCGGTGATCGGTCAGGTTGTTGATGCCGGCGGTGACATCAAGCCCCTTCCTGCCTGGCACCTTCCAGCTTGCCTGGGCATGCCAGAGGCGGAAACCCGGAATTTCCCCGAGGCTGCCGTCGGTGCTTTCGGCCAGGGTGTTGGCTTCATCGGCGAACTGTCGGCTCTGGTGCGTCGTCGACAGGCTCACACCCCATGGGCCGGACTTGAAGCGTGCGCCAAGCGTATCGGTCGTACGGGCATAGAACGGCAGGTCCTTGCCGGGGTTGCTGCCCGACTTCTGCAGGGCCCGGGTGTAGGTGTAGTTGGCAAAGACCGACCAGCCCTGCAACGGACCTTGCTGGTCAAAGGTATAGTCCGCTGCCAGTTCGATGCCATCGTGTCGGGTCTTGCCGATGTTGCGGAAGACACTGGGATTGGTTCCCTGGACGGACACGATCTGGTTGTCAAAATCGAGGTGGAACAGCGTCGCTTCGGCAGACGCCTGCGCACTCTTCCAGCGCGCGCCCGCTTCCATTGTCCTGGCCAGCTCCGGGGAGAGCGGATTGGCCGAGGACATGGTGTTGAGTTGCGAATTCTGCACCACGCCGAAGGAGGTGTTGTAGTTGCTGAACAAGGTCAGTTGCCCGGTCAGCAGGTAGGCCACATTGATGGAGGGCAGCGGCTTGTTGCTGCCGGTCTCGTAGGATGCCTTTTTATTCACGTCAACTCGGGTCGACCTGACGTACTCGAAGCGCAGGCCCGGGGTGATGCGCCACTGGCCGAAGGCGATCTTGTCGTCGATATAGCCGGCGTGGGCATCGGTACTGTTACGGAACTGGGCAAATCCGCTCAGTGCGCCGGTGCGCACTGACTCGTTATAGAGGTTGTCGTCGCCACGCTCGCGGACATGGCGATAGCCGACCGTGACATCGTGCGTGACGCTGCCCCAGGCAAGGCGATGCGTATAGCGTGGCTCGATGCCGAGGGTTTCGTAGTTGCGCGGTTGATGCGAGAGCTGCACCCGGGCAGCATTGATCAAGGTACTTTGGCGGGTGGCCTGGTTGAAATAGCTACGGATCTCGAACTCCTGATGGTCCGATATGGTGTTGAGGTAACCCAGGTCGAAGCCTTTGCGGGTGCCGCTCCAGTTGTCGCGCGGGCGTGTGTTCTGGAACGGATCGGCGGCGTACTGCGCCGTGGTCAGCCCGCCCGGCGTGCGACTCATCACGTCGTAGTAGTTGAGCTTGGCGTAGAGTTCGGCGCTCGGCGAGAGGGCGTAACGCATCTTCAGTGCAAAATCATTGAGGTGCTCGTCACTCTTGTCGCGCCATCCGCGGCCATCCTGCCCCGAGTAAAGAAAGGCCATGCCGATGCCGTTGTCGTTCTGGCCGCCGGCGTAGGCCGTGGTCTGCGTATTGCCCCCACCCTGACCGTAACTGTTGTAACGCACCGAGGCATCGCCGGAGATGCCAGTGGTTGCCGGGATGGAGCGCGTCTTGAAGTTGATGACACCACCCACGTTCTGCGGCCCGAAGCGCACGGCCCCGCCACCGCGGACGATGTCGATGGATTCGATGTTGTTCAGACTCAGTGGTGCGAAGGACAGTTGCGGCTGTCCATAGGGCGCCACCGCCATCGGAATGCCGTCCAGCAGGATGGTGGAGCGCGGCGAGAAGCGCCCGGTCAGTCCCCGCACGCCAATGTTGAGGGCGATGGCGCTGCCTGCCGTGCCGGCGTTGTCGCTGGACTGCACGCCGGGGATGCGGCGCATCAGATCGCCGATGCTGATGGCGCCCGTGCTGTCGATCTCCTGCTTCTTGACCACGGTGCGCGCCCCCGGATAGGTCTTCACGCTGCTCTCCAGACTGGTGCCGAGCCAGTCGCCACTGACCTGGATGGGCTCCAGGCCGGACTGCACCTGGGCCGCGGCCGGCTGCTGTGCCAGGCTTGCCAGGGGCCAGCCGAGCATGGCCAGCGAGACGAGGGTTGAGGTGGCGATGCGTAGATCGTGCGCAAAAAGCAAAGTGGCCTGACTAGTCTTCATAACATTTCGGTCCAATAAAAATATTGGCGAACCTCCGCCGTTTATTTCTTGTTTCTTGTTGAAAAAAGGAATCTTTCGGGCAGACACCCGAAAGGAGGCGGAATAGTAATGATTCGTATTAAGTCATGCGCATTTTTCGGGGCGTTTGATAATTATTCTGATTAAGCCTCGAATTTTTTTGAGCTCCGGACTGCCCTGCGGCAGCGGAAAACCTCAGGCATGGCCATCGACGCCTTGAAAATTCCCCGCCCCATCCCTATACTTAGCACTCGTCACGGCAGAGTGCTAACAGCACCGCCGGACGCAATCCCCTTTTTCTTGCGGTGAGGTTTGCTGCATTTGGAAGAAAACCGTTGCAGGCTACGCCGCAATCAATGCTAACTTATTGAAAATTAAGGAGTTCTCATGAATCTTCGCCCTTTGCACGATCGCGTTATCGTCAAGCGCCTCGACCAGGAAACCAAGACTGCTTCCGGTATCGTTCTGCCTGACGCAGCGACCGAAAAGCCGGACCAAGGCGAAGTCCTGGCCGTCGGCAACGGCAAGATCCTGGAAGATGGCAAGGTCCGTCAACTGGCCGTGAAGGTCGGCGACCGCGTTCTGTTCGGCAAGTACTCCGGCCAGGCCGTGAAGGTCGATGGCCAGGAACTGCTGGTCATGCGCGAAGAAGACCTGTTCGCCGTCGTCGAGAAGTAATTCGGCATCCGGCCTTCCTTTTCCTTCTATATAGATAGAGAAAATCTGAAGGCCTGCGGCAGCAAGACAGCAGCCGGCGCCCCTGAAATTTCAGTCGCGCGCCAGGCTATATGAACTGAACCGAATTTCTGGAGAATCCAACATGGCAGCAAAGCAAGTTATTTTCGGCGATGAAGCACGCGCCAAGGTCGTCAACGGCGTCAACATCCTGGCCAATGCAGTCAAGGTCACCCTGGGTCCCAAGGGCCGCAACGTCGTGCTCGAGCGCAGCTTCGGCGCCCCGACCGTGACCAAGGACGGCGTTTCCGTCGCCAAGGAAATCGAACTGAAGGACAAGCTGGAAAACATGGGTGCCCAGCTGGTCAAGGAAGTCGCTTCCAAGACCTCCGACAACGCCGGTGACGGTACCACCACCGCCACCGTGCTGGCGCAAGCCATTGTGCGCGAAGGCTTCAAGTACGTCGCCGCCGGCTTCAACCCGACCGACCTGAAGCGCGGTATCGACAAGGCTGTCACCGCCATCGTCGGCGAAGTGAAGAACCTGGCCAAGCCCACCACCACCTCCAAGGAAATCGCTCAAGTCGGCTCGATCTCGGCCAACTCCGACGCGGACATCGGCGACATCATCGCCAAGGCCATGGAAAAGGTCGGCAAGGAAGGCGTCATCACCGTCGAAGACGGCAAGTCGCTGGAAAACGAACTGGACATCGTCGAAGGTATGCAGTTCGACCGCGGCTACCTGTCGCCGTACTTCATCAACAACCAAGAGAAGCAGATCGTCGCCCTGGACAATCCCTTCATCCTGCTGTTCGACAAGAAGATCTCCAACATCCGTGACCTGCTGCCGGTGCTGGAACAAGTCGCCAAGGCTGGCCGTCCGCTGCTGATCGTGGCTGAAGACGTCGAAGGCGAAGCCCTGGCTACCCTGGTGGTCAACAACATCCGTGGCATCCTGAAGACTGCTGCCGTCAAGGCTCCTGGCTTCGGCGACCGCCGCAAGGCCATGCTGGAAGACATCGCCATCCTGACCGGCGGCCAAGTGATCGCCGAAGAAGTCGGCCTGACCCTGGAAAAGGCTACCCTGGCTGAGCTGGGCCAAGCCAAGCGCGTTGAAATCGGCAAGGAAAACACCACCATCATCGACGGCAACGGCGAAGCCGCTGGCATCGAAGCACGCGTGGCAATGATCCGCACCCAGATCGGCGAAGCCACCTCCGACTACGACCGTGAAAAGCTGCAAGAGCGCGTGGCCAAGCTGGCTGGCGGTGTTGCACTGATCAAGGTTGGCGCTGCCACCGAAGTCGAAATGAAGGAAAAGAAGGCCCGCGTCGAAGACGCCCTGCACGCTACCCGCGCTGCTGTTGAAGAAGGCGTCGTGCCTGGCGGTGGCGTGGCCCTGCTGCGCGCTCGCGCCAACGTCAAGGACCTGAAGGGCGACAATCCTGACCAGGAAGCCGGCATCAAGATCGTGCTGCGCGCCATCGAAGAACCGCTGCGCCAGATCGTCTTCAACGCCGGCGACGAGCCGTCGGTGGTGGTGAACAAGGTGCTGGAAGGTTCGGGCAACTTCGGCTACAACGCTTCCAACGGCACCTACGGTGACCTGGTGGAACTGGGCGTGCTGGATCCGGCCAAGGTGACCCGTTCGGCCCTGCAGAACGCTGCCTCCGTGGCCAGCCTGATCCTGACCACCGACGCCCTGGTGGCCGAAGTGGCAGAAGACAAGCCGGCCGGCATGCCTGGCGGCATGGGTGGTATGGGCGGCATGGGCGGAATGGACGGCATGATGTAATTGGCCTTCCGGCTGCGGGCCATGCGCTGCATGGCCTGTGCTGCAAGTGAAAAACCCGCATCAGCGATGATGCGGGTTTTTTGTTGCCCTGCGCTCGGACCGGCTCCCTTGCGCCATCACCAAAACGATGCCAAGGCCCTTGCGTACCCGCGCTGTCAGGAAAGCCGCTCAGCGCACTCTGCGCCGGCACCATGTGTCGTCACGCACCGAGGTATAAAAAAAACCCGCACCCTTGCGGATGCGGGCCAAACATCGGGCTCCCACGAGCCCGGATGCAGTGCCAGATCTTAGAAGCTGTGGATCAGGCCGGCGTTGATGCCGGTCTGGCTGCGGTCCAGACCAGGGACGCGTTCCTTGCCCAGGCCCACGCTGTACATGTCGGACGAACGCAGGTTGCGTACGACGGCATAGGTGCTGGTGCGCTTGGACAGGTCATACTTGGCGCCCAGGTTGACCTGCAGCAGGCGGCCATCGGCGCTGCCGATGAACCTGGCGCGGGTGTACTGCAGGCTGCTGATCAGCGACAGAGACGGCGCGACGCGGTAGTTCACACCGATATCCAGCGTACTGCTGGAACGGTTGTTGGCACCGCCGATGACGTAGTGACCGGTGCTGTCCATCGTGTACGTCGGCTGGGGATTGCGGCCCTTGGGATGTGCCAGCGAGGCGAAGCTGTAGTCATGCTTCGGATTGTTGGCGATCTCCGACGGTACCTTCCCCAGCGGCAGCGCCACGTGCGAATAGGAACCGTAGACCCTGGCCGCACCGAAGTCGTAGGCCGCAGCCAGCGTCCAGGTCTTCAGACAGGTATCACCGGCACGGTCCTTGCCAACCACCTCGCCCTTGCAAGCCGCAGGACCGTTGACATCACTGGAGCTTGCGCCCAACTTGCTCTGGAAATAACCCAGACCGATGTTCAACGGACCATTGGCGTAGGTACCGCCCAGGCCGAAGGACTGGCCGGCGCCGGTGCTGCCGGCTGTCTCGCCGAAGCCGTAGATGACGCTACCGGTGAAACCGTTGAAGTTCGGGGTGTTGTAGCGGATGGAGTTGTTGACGCGCTCGCCGTTGGTGCGATCCAGGTTCAGCGAGTGGACCCGGCTGACCACGCCGCCGAAGTCGCCCGCCGAGCTGATGCTGCCCACATCGTCCAGGACGTCCTTCTGGCGGCCGGCCAGGATGGTACCGAAGTTGCCGGACAGGCCGATGGTCGCCTGGCGGCCCCACAGCACGCCGCCCTGACCTGCCTCACCGGTATCGACATTGAATCCGTTCTCGATCGTGAAGACGGCCTTGAGGCCGCCGCCCAGGTCTTCGATACCCTTGATGCCCAGGCGCGAACCCTTGAGCAGACCGGAATCGAGCGCCATCTGGCCGCCCGTCTCCTTGCCGTCCTTGGTGGCGATCTTGTTGGTATAGGACAGGCTGGCATCGACCGCACCGTAGATGGTCACGCTGCCGCTTTGCGCGTGCGCCGCGCCGGCGAAGGCACCCAGCACGGCCAGGGCCAGGATGGACTTTTTCATAGAGTACTCCGTAGTGGTTTGATTGCTGTTGATTGGCGGGCGGGCGTCGCAGCATGGCGAAGGCACCACCCAGGCTTCCCAAAGTAAATCAAGAAGTCACGGCAAATCTAAACCGTCTTTATTTCTTCAAAAGCATCATTCCTTGGATTTAGCTCATTTATGAGACTATTCCGATGTTTTATCGCAACACCTGTCGCGTATAGTGGGAGTCAAACTTGGGAGGCCATCAGAAATGGAAGCGGCATTGATGGATCACCACCCTGCCCGCCACGCGCTCGATGACCAGACGATGTTCGCCATGCAGGCGCAGGGCGAACAGACCGGGCAGACGCAGGGGCAAGGCCACCTGTCGAGCCGGTGGAATGCAGGAGTCGTCACGTAGCCGACGCATCAAATGAAGCAACTGACGCGCAACCCGACGGTCGTGACGGCGCCACCAGGCCAGGTCTTCCCGGGCCAGCGGGGTCATGCAGAGCGGGGTCATGTCGGATTGTTCAGCGGCAGCAGCTCGGCGCGCAGTTGCAGCAGGCTGCACAGCAGACGCTCGGCGTTCAGATCGTTGCCCAGCAGGTGCAGGGCTTCCTGCACCCCGCGCCAGACAGGTTCGCGCACCAGCACCAGGTTGTCGGCACCTTCGCGGGTGAGAATGACTTCATCGATATCGGCCAGCTCCAGCAGCGCATCGAGGCGCAGGGCGAGGTCCGTGACAGGAAAGGCGTACATGGGAGGGATTCCGGCGTCTTTGCCCGGCGCGCTGCAGCACGCCGGACAAAAATTCAGGAAGATAAGCGTCCGCTGCGTCATCCAAGGCATTCCAGCGAAAAATGGACTGAACGACAAAATTTATTCGAATACTTTCTCGTTCAACAACGAGACAAGCTATTGGCCTGCCCTCTCCGCGAACCGCGATCCGGTCAGCAAATCCAGTCCACAAAGCACTTCCCGCCCCGTGCTAAGACGCGCCGGTTATATACATAGGCGAAAAATTATTTTCCCTATATAACCTTGCAGCCTTAAAATAGCGGCTTCTTATAAAAATATTGATGGCAGTGGAGACCTGAGGTCCTGACCCGCCCGCAGCGTCCCATGATGCCGCGCTGGCGCAGGCGCCCGGGGCCCGCTGCCATTTCTTCTTTTTCATCATGATCGAAATACAAGCTGTCACCCAGCGCTTCGGCAATGTCGACGCGGTGCGCCATGTCGATTTGTCGATCCGCAAGGGCGAGATCTTCGGCATCATCGGCAGAAGCGGCGCCGGCAAGAGTACGCTGGTGCGCACCCTGAACCTGCTCAACCGCCCCACTGCCGGCCGCATCCTGCTCGACGGCCAGGACCTGACCTCGCTGTCGGCCTCGCAACTGCGCGAGGCTCGCCGTGGCATCGGCATGATCTTCCAGCATTTCAACCTGCTCTCTTCGCGCAGCGTCTACGACAACATCGCCCTGCCGCTGGAACTGGCCGGCAAGAGCAAAGCCGACATCGCCGCCAAGGTCGAGCCCCTGCTGGAACTGGTCGGACTGACCGCCCTGCGCGACCGCTATCCGGCGCAGATTTCCGGCGGCCAGAAGCAGCGCGTAGGCATCGCCCGCGCCCTGGCCAACGATCCCAAGGTCTTGCTGTCGGACGAAGCCACCTCGGCGCTGGACCCCGAAACCACCCGCTCCATCCTCGAACTGCTGCGCAAGATCAACCGCGAACTGGGCCTGACCATCGTGCTGATCACGCACCAGATGGAAGTCATCAAGGACATCTGCGATCGCGTGGCCGTCATGGAAGCCGGCCAGGTGATCGAACAGGGTGAAGTGCTGGAGGTGTTCCGCCAGCCGCGCCACGAAGTCACCCGTGCCCTGATCGGCGACGTCATCGCCCACGAACTGCCCAAGGGGGTGCTGGCGCGTCTGCGCGAACGCCTGGCGCGTGCCGATGCCGGACAGGGGACCGACCACCTGTTCCGCTTCGCCTTCACCGGCAGTGATGTGGACCAGCCGCACCTGTCGGAAGCGGTGCGCCGCTTCAACCTGAACTTCAACATCCTGCACGGCCAGATCGACGAGATCCAGGGACAGGCTTTCGGTTCGCTGGCGATTCTCGCCAACGGCACCCAGGACAACATCAACCAGGCCATGCAGTACCTGCGCGAACAGGGCGTGGTCGTCGAGGAGCTCAACCATGTCATCTGAACTGATCGATCTGTTCATCAGCGCCTTCGGCGAGACGCTGATGATGGTGGCCATCTCCGGCGTGGTCGGTTCGCTGCTGGGCATCCCGCTGGGCATCGCCCTGCACATCACCGAATCCAAGGGCGTGCTGCCCAATGTGGCGTTCAATCGCGTGGCCGGCCTGCTGGTCAATGCAGTGCGTTCCACGCCCTTCATCATCCTGCTGGTGGCGGTGATTCCGATGACGCGCTTCTTCGTGGGTACCTCCATCGGCACCGCCGCGGCCATCGTGCCGCTGACCATCGCCGCCGCGCCCTTCATCGCGCGCCTGGTCGAGACCGCATTGCGCGAAGTCGATCACGGCCTGGTGGAAGCGGCCCAGGCCATGGGTGCCACCACCTGGCAAATCATTTACAAGGTATTGGTGCCCGAGGCATTTGCTGGTATCGTCGCCGGTCTCACGATCACCTTCGTCAGCCTGGTCGGCTATTCGGCCATGGCCGGCGCCATCGGCGGCGGCGGCCTGGGCGACCTGGGCATCCGCTATGGCTACCAGCGCTTCCTGCCGGAAGTCATGCTGGCCGTGGTGCTGATCCTGATCGTGTTCGTCCAGGTGGTGCAATCCCTGGGAGACCTGCTGGTCCGCAAGCTCAGCCACCGCTGAGCACTGCAATCTCTACAAAAACGGCAGCTATCCGCTGCCCACCTCAAAGCTCGAAAGGAAAGTCATGAAGCGTCGTCAGTTGATTCAATTCATCGCCGGTCTGGGTCTGGCCGCCGGCCTGATCTCGGCCCCGGCCATGGCCGAAGACCAGATCAAGATGGGTGTGACCGCCGGTCCCCACGCCGAGATCATGGAACAGGTCAAGAAGCTGCTCGAAAAAGACGGCGTGAAGATGAAGGTCATCGAATTCACCGACTACATCCAGCCCAACGCCGCCCTGGCCGCCGGTGACCTGGACGCCAACTCCTACCAGCACCAGCCCTACCTGGATGCGCAGATCAAGGACCGTGGCTACAAGTTCGTCAGCGTTGGCAGCACCATCACCTTCCCGATGGGCGTGTACTCCAAGAAGATCAAGTCGCTCAACGACCTCAAGCCGGGCGCTCGCGTGGGCGTGCCCAACGATCCGACCAACGGTGGCCGTGCCCTGCTGGTGCTGCAGGCCAAGGGCGTGATCAAGCTCAAAGCCGATGCCGGTCTGAAGGCCACCCCGCTGGATATCGTCGAGAACCCCAAGAAGATCAAGATCGTCGAGCTGGATGCTGCGCAACTGCCGCGTTCGCTGGATGACTTCGACGCTGCCGTCATCAACGGCAACTACGCTGAATCGGCCGGCCTGTCCCCGACCAAGGATTCGATCGCCGTGGAAGCCTCCACCGGTCCCTACGTCAACGTGATCGCCGTGCGCGCTGCCGACAAGGACAAGCCTTGGGTCGCCAAGCTGGTCAAGGCTTATCACAGCCCGGAAGTAAAGAAGTTCGTGCTGGAAAAGTACAAGGGTTCCGTGATCACCTCCTGGTAATCCGCCACGCCTCACTTGCCTGCATCAACGAAAAGGCCAGCTCATCGAGCTGGCCTTTTTCATTGAGCGGGAATTGGTGCCTTGCCGGTGATCCCCAAAAAACTTAGTTTCTGAAATCCGCTTTCTAAGTTTTCCGCAGAGCAAAACTTAGATTCAGCGCCCCCGGTGATCCGGAGCGTCTCGCCAGTCGTAGTCCTCGTCATCTTCCTCTTCATCCTCGGCCTGCAGTGCCTCAGGATTGTCGGTGGACCGATAAGTCGCCAGCAGCTCGGCACGCGATTGCGGTGTCTCCAGCGAGATGCGACCCAATGCACCGCTGCGATAATCCTGCAGGAAGGTATGGGCGGCCTTCTCGAAATCGAAGTCGCCCCCCTTGAGACGGAAACCGCGCTTGGCCGCCACCCCCTCCACCACCGCCACGCCATCCATGCCGTCGGTATTGAAGCCATACCGTGCCTTGAGCAGTTGCGGATAACGCTGCAGCAGCAGGTCGGCCAGGAAGGTCGCCACTTCCTCTTCGATGAGGGCATTGCTGCCCACCGCATGGCTGGCCGCCAGCATGAGGCCATCGCTGGGATGCTCGATCTTGGGCCAGAGCATGCCGGGGGTATCGGTGAGCACCATGTTGTTGCCGAGATAGAGCCGCTGCTGCGTCTTGGTCACGGCCGGCTCATCGCCCACGGCGGCCACGCGCTTTTTCAGCAGCGCATTCATCAGGGTCGACTTGCCCACGTTGGGGATGCCCATGATCATCATGCGCAGCGGCTTCAGGGCGGTGCCGCGATGCGGTGCCACCTGCATGGCCAGCTTGGGCACGCGCGCCACATCCGAGGGCTTCTTGCAGGACAGCGCCACGGCAGTCACGCCCTTCTGGCTGTTGTAGAAGTCGATCCAGGCTTGCGTAGCTACCGGGTCGGCCATGTCGGTCTTGTTCAAGATCTTCAGGCAGGGACGCTGGCGCGCATTGCGCAACTGCTCGATCATGGGATTGCAGCTGGCCTGCGGCAGGCGGGCATCGACCACTTCGATGACCATATCGACTTTTTCCATGCTCTCCGCGGCCTTGCGGCGGGCAGAATTCATGTGACCGGGGAACCATTGGATGGACATGCGGAGCTTCTTTCTGATGCGTATTTCGTGAAGGCGCTATTTTACGACCCTGCCCCGCCAAACCCTAACAAATCCCCAAGAAAACGGCCTGCCGCGCACAAGTCGGGGCAGGCCATTGGACAGGGAACAACACCCGCACTCACGCGCGCCGGGTCACCCATTGCTCCTTGACAACGCCCACAAAGCGCCACACCAGCCACAAGGCGACGCCGTAGGCCAGCGCCATCACGCCGAAGGCCAGCGGATTGCGCAGGCTCCAGCCCTGAACGCTGTGCAGGATCGCGCCCATCAAGGCCACGCCGACCAGCGCACCGATCTGGCGATTGGCATTGAGTGCCGCCGCCGCGCTGTTGGCATGGGCCTTGCCGGCCACCTGCATGACCACCGTGGTCATGGCGGGAATGGCCGTACTGATGCCCAGGTTGGCCGCCGCGCATACCAGGGCCAGCAGCCAGTAAGGCGTCTCGGGACGGAAAACCATCGCCACGGCGGTAAAGACCGTGCCCACCGACAGCCCCAGCAGCAGCGGTACACGCGGCCCCCAGTGGGCGGCCATGCGGCCCGACATCAGATTGCCGAAGAAGATCACCGCCATCATCGGCACCAGCTGCAAGCCGGTCTGCAGCGCATCCGCGCCCCTGCCCTGCTGCAGGAACAGCGCGAGATAGAAGAGGTTGCCATAGACTCCGAAGTTGATCAGGAACCCGATACCATTGGCCGCCGCAAACTGCGGCGTGGCAAACAGCGCCTTGGGCAACAGCGGCGCAATGCCGCGCAGTTCATGCCGCACCAGCGCCACCGCAGCCAGCACCGCCACCGCCAGCGCAGCCAGGATGCGCGGCGAGGTCCAGCCATACACCGGTCCCTGGATCAGGACGAAGGACAGCCCGGCCAGCATGATCACGCCCGCCAGATGGCTGTAGAGGTGCAGTGCGCGGGCATGGCCGACCACCTGCGGAATGAACCTGCGCGCCATCAGCAAACCCAAGAGGCCCACCGGCACGTTGATGAGGAACACGCTGCGCCAGCCCAGCCAGTGGATCAGCACACCGCCCAGCAGCGGCCCGGCAGCAGCAGCCAGGCCGACAGTCGCCGACCAGACGCCCAGCATGCGGGCACGCACACGGTCATCCTCATAGACGTGCGTGAGCAGGCTCAGCGAACTGGGCATGAAGAAGGCCGCGCCCAAGCCTTGCAGCAGACGTGCTGCGATCAGGAAGGGGCCGTTGGGCGCGGCCCCGCACAGCAGCGAGGCCAGCACGAACAGGAACAGCCCGGTCAGGTACAACCGGCGCGCCCCGAAGCGATCAGCCAGAGCCCCCCCCACCAGCAGCATGGCGGCAAACGTCAGCGTGTAGCCGTCGACGATCCACACCAGCATGGACAAAGGCGCATCCAGGCTGGTGGAGATATTGGACAGTCCCACGTTGACCACCGTCACGTCCAGCATGGCCATGACGAAACCGATGGCCAGCGCCACCAGCGGCAGCATGCCGGCATGCGGGGTGGCACGGGCAATGGGAGGTACCAGCACCGAGGCTGGCGCACGAGGGCATTGTGTGGAAGACATGGCAACAGAACTTTCTGCACGCACGGTGCGAGGGAGAACCGCAAACCCGCGACCGGAAACGCCGGGGCGGGGTTCAATGGGGCAGATTCTAGGCTTGGACAGTGATGCAATAAAGAGGTATAAGATCAGCACGCTGATGCAAATTTGCATCAGACCATCACTTACCTCCCCTCTTGCAGCAAAGGCACATCATGGATTGGGACAACGCCCGCATCTTCCTGGCCATCTATCGCGTGGGCACCTTGCGCGGGGCCGCCGAACAGCTGGAGATCGACCAGGCCACTGTGGGCCGTCGTTTGGCCTCACTGGAAAGCTCGCTGGGAGCGCGCCTGTTCCTGCGCACGCCCAGCGGCTACGTACCGACCCCGGCGGGCGAGCTGGCCGCTGCGGCGGCCAACCAGATGGAGCAAGGCGCGGAACAACTGCAACGGCAGATGCAGGGCATGGACGAACGCCTGTGCGGCGTGGTGCGGCTGGCGGCCACCGACATTACGGCGCGCCATTTCCTGTTACCGGCCTTGCACCGGCTGCGCCAGGAGCATCCGAAAATCCGCGTGGTGCTCTCGACCTCCACCCAGATCACCAACCTCACCAAACGCGAAGCCGACATTGCCGTGCGCACCCTGCGGCCGGATGCGCCGGACCTGATCGCGCGCCATCTCAAGCGGCTGCATACCGGCATGTATGCCTCGAAAGCCTATGTGAAAAAGCGCGGACTGCCCGATCCCGGTACGGGCCTCAAGGGCCATGACGTAGTGATCTATCCGCGCAGCGTCTCGCCCAGCAAGTCCGAGCAGATCTGCGGCGAATCCATCGCCCACGCCAGCGTGGCCATGGAAGTGAGCACCGGCCTGGTCATGTATGACAGTCTGCAAGCGGGTTTCGGCATTGGCGAACTACCCACCCACGTGGGCGACAAGGCCAGCGGCCTGGTGCGCATCTGGCCGCAGCGCGCCGTGCCTTACGACATGTGGCTGGTGCTGCACAGCGACCTGAACCGCACGGCGCGGGTGCGGGCGGTGGCCGATGCGATCATTGCGGCGTATGAGGCGTATGAGCCTGCCGAGGTTTGATGAAGAATCCGGCATGCGGCCTGTGCATAAAACAAGGCGCGAAAAGAACCTTGGTTTTTATCGCGCCATTTCTTGAAACCGCCTGTGGAAAATCCAACGTTCATTCCAGGTCGGCCAAGACCTTCAGGTGCGCCACCACGCTGCGCCCCAGCGCCGAGAGGTTGTAGCCACCTTCCAGGCAACTGACGATACGGCCCTTGGCATACTGGTCGGCGATCTTCATGATCTGCCGCGTCATCCAGGCGTAGTCCGCTTCCACCAGGCCCATCTGGCCCATGTCATCCTCGCGGTGGGCATCGAAGCCGGCCGAGATGAAGATCATCTGCGGCTGGTGCGCATGCAGCGCCGGCAGCCATTTCTCGTTCACCAGCTGGCGCACCGCATTGCCATCGGAATAGGCCGGCACCGGCACGTTGACGATGTGCGACTCGGTCGGCCCGTCGCCCGAGAAGGGATAGAAGGGATGCTGGAAGAAGCTCACCATGAGCACCCGGGGATCATGGGCAAAGATATCCTCGGTGCCATTGCCGTGATGCACGTCGAAATCGATCACCGCCACCCGTTCCAGTCCATGCACCTCCAGGGCATGGCGCGCGGCCAGGGCCACGTTGTTGAACAGGCAGAAGCCCATGGCCTTATCGTGGGTGGCATGGTGGCCGGGTGGACGCACCGCGCAAAAGGCATTGTCCAGCTCCCCGGCCAGCACCGCATCGGTGGCGGCCACTGCCGCACCGGCTGCGCGCAGAGCGGCTTTCCAGCTGTGCTGGTTGAGCAGGGTGTCGCCATCAACCGAATGATAGGACTGGCCCGACAGGCTCAAGGCATGGCTGTGCTCGCGCACGTAGTCGACGGCCGCGGCCGTATGCACGCGTTCCAGTTCGGCCGGATCGGCCAGCGGGGCTTCGCGGCGGTCGAGGAACTGATCGATGCGGCTCAGGATCAGCTGGTCCTCGATGGCCTCCAGACGAGCGGGGGTCTCGGGGTGCCAGTCCCCCATTTCATGGCGCTGGCAATCGGCGTGCGTATAGATGGCGGTGGTCATTCTTGCTCTTGTTGCGATCTTGTTGCGATGATATTGCCACCCGGCAAACATCCTGCCTGCCGGGTTGTCTCCTTGGGCTAGTGTACATTGGCTGTCGCTGATCGTGGTCAAAGCCTGCTCACGCGCATGCACCGGCATGGGGCGGGGTGGCCGATGCGGTATACTTGGCCGCTTGTCTGGCCTCCCCCTGCTGCTCATCCCGCTCATGCCCATCTCCCTGCCTCGCCTGACCGCCCTCGTTTCCTCCCTGCTCATTGCCACATTGTGTGCCCTGCCGATGACCGCGCAGGCGCAGGACGGCAAGTCTGTGGAAAAGAAAAACCAGAAAAAGGCTGTGGATAAAACACACAAGAAACCGGCAGAGAAAAAATCCAAGCCGCAAGCCAGGAAGAAAATCGTCACCGATGAACAGGGCGAGTTCGTCAACTTCAATGAATGGAAGGACGTAGCCCGCTTCATGGATGAAATGGTGGACCGCAACCATTTCCAGCGCAGCGATCTCAATGCGCTCTTCGCGCAGACCCGCTACGTGGACAGCGCCATCCAGCTCATCAAGCCGGCCCCCGTGACCAAGCCCAAGAACTGGACGGCCTACCGCGCCCGCTTCGTGGAACCGGTGCGCATCAATGCCGGGGTCGATTTCTGGAACACCTATGGCGTGGCCCTGGCGCGCGCCGAGGCGCAGTATGGCGTGCCGATGGAAATCATCGTCGGCATCATCGGCGTGGAAACGGTCTATGGCCGCAACACCGGCAACTTCCGCGTCATGGATGCGCTGACCACGCTGGCCTTCGATTATCCCAACACGGCCAACCGCGATGCGCGCATGGCCTTCTTCCGGGGCGAACTGGAAAACACCCTGCTGCTGGCCCGCGAGGCCGGCATCGATCCGATGTCCTTGCGCGGCTCCTATGCCGGCGCCATTGGCTGGCCGCAGTTCATGCCGGGCAGCATCCGCGAATATGCGGTGGACTTCGATGGCGACGGCAAGATCGATCTGCGCAATTCTCCGGTGGACGCCATCGGCAGCGTGGCGCACTATCTGGCCGTCCATGGCTGGCAACGCGGTGAGCCGGTGGCCTTCCCGGTGCAGGTCTCCAGCGACAACCGCCAGTGGGAAGCCATGCTCAACCAGGGCCTGGAAGCCAAGTACACCGCCGACGAGCTGCATGCCGCCGGCATCTCCACGCCGCCCCTGCCGGCGGGCATGCGCTTTGGCCTGGTGGACCTGCAGAACGGCACCGGTCCCACCGAGTACTGGATCGCCACCAACAACTTCTATGCCATCACGCAGTACAATCGCAGCTACTTCTATGCGATGTCGGTGGCCGACCTCGGTCGTGCCGTTGCCACGGCACGCAACCGCTGACCTTCCGTCCTGCCCTGATTGCCCTGATTGCCCTGACTACCCTGTTGATGAGGGAGCGCGCACGGCGTGCTCCTGCTGCTTCCCTTCCACGATAGAACCACGATGAAACGCATTGCACCCCTGGCCTCCACGCTGATGCTGACGCTGGCCGGCACCTCGCTGAGCCTCTCGGCCACCGTCCGCGCAGCCGATGTCGGCGACGACAAGGGCGACTCCCTGCCCACCGTCAACGTCACCGCCAGCGGCACCGGCAAAGACGACAGCCGGGCACGTTCGGCTGCGGTGGCCGGTTTCGACGATGCACCGCTGATCGACACGCCGGCCTCGGTGGCCGTGGTCACCGCCGCGCAGATGCAGGACCAGCAATCGCGCCTGCTCTCGGACGTGGTCAAGAACGATGCCTCCATCAACGAGAACTATGCCCCGGTCGGTTACTACGAGAACTTCAGCATCCGCGGCATCACGCTGGACCCGGCCAGTGCCTATCGCATCGACGGCCTCACCGTGGCCGGCGAGCAGACCGTCGCACTGGAGAACAAGGAGCGCGTCGAATTCCTCAAGGGTGTGGCCGGCCTGCAGGCCGGTGTGAGCAGCGCGGGCGGCATCGTCAACTACGTCACCAAGCGTCCGGCCGATGTGCGTTCGATCACGCTGGGGACGGACTCCTACGGATCGCGCTATCTGGCCACCGACCTGGGTACGCTCTTCGGTGAGCAGAAACAGTTCGGCCTGCGCATCAATGCCGCGCACGAAGACATCCACTCCTACGTCAACAACGGCGATGGCTGGCGCGACTTCGCTTCGCTCTCAGCGACCTGGGCGTTGTCGTCGAAGACGCTGGTGCAGTTCGACGCCGAATACCAGCAGAAGGCGCAGCATTCGGTGGCCGGTTACCAGCTGCTGGGCGGCACCACGCTGCCCTCGGGCGTCTCGCCCCAGACCATGCTGACACCGCAATCCTGGGCGCAGCCGGTGCGGGACAGCTCGCTGAACTACCGCCTGCGGGTGGATACCGATCTCAATGCCGACTGGCATGCTTACGTGCAGGCCGGGCGCAGCCGGGCGGTCATCGACGACAATCTGGCCTTCCCGTATGGCAGCGGTGGCGGGGCTTCTTCAAGCTTTGCCGCCAATGGCGATTTCGACGTGTACGACTATCGCGTACCCGATGACGAACGCCGCAATGACGAGGCGCAGGCCGTCATGATCGGCAAGTTCGCCACCGGCTGGCTCAAGCATGAGCTGACCATGGGGATGGCCATGTCGCGCCGGGTGGTGGATAAATCGGATGGCATCAGCGTACTGGTCGGCAGTGGCAACATCTATTCCGGCACCCCGGCACTGGCCCCGGCCACCGATGTCCCCGGCCCGGCATATCGCAATCTGGACAGTCGCCAGAAGGCGCTCTTCTTCAGCGACCGACTGCTCTTGTCCGAGCACTGGCAAGCCATTGCCGGAGGCCGTCAGGTGTGGCTCAACGAACAGGCCTTCGCCTCCGATGGCAGCGTCACCCGCACCACCTCGCGCAATCTGTTCCTGCCGCAACTGGCCTTGATCTTCAAGCCCATGCACAAGCTCTCGCTCTACGGCAGCTATGCCGAGACGCTCACGCTGGGGACCTCGGCGCCGTTCTGGGTCAGCAACTTCCCGACCACGCTGCCGCCGTCGGTAGCACGTCAGCTGGAAGCCGGCGTCAAATACGATGTCTCGCCGGATCTGGCCCTGACCGCGGCCCTGTTCCGTATCCGCAAAGCCTATGAGTATCAGCAACCGGACAACAGCAGCAGCGGTTTCACCTACGTCCAGCAAGGTCGGCAGACCAACACCGGACTGGAGCTCGGCGCCAGCGGCAAGCTCAGCGCGCGCCTGTCGGTGGGCGCCAGCGTGACGGCCACCCGTGCCCGTGCCAGCGACACCGGTACGGCCGCCTATGACGACCGGCAGGTCGTGAACGTGCCGCGCCTGCGCAGCAGCGTCTATGCCGACTATGCCCTGCCGGGGGTGGAGGGCGTGAACCTCATGGGCAGCTGGCTCTACAGCGCCAGCAAGCCCGCCACCCGCGATGGCAGCGTGAACCTGCCGGCCGTGCACGTCTTCAATGCCGGCCTGCGCTACCGGCTGCGCATTGGCGGCCACACGGCCACCCTGCGCGCCAATGTGGACAACGTCTTCGACAAGCGTTACTGGAAAGATGCCGGCCAGTACCTGGGCGACGGCTACGTCCACCTGGGCGCACCGCGCACGGCGCGCCTGTCCTTGCAATATGATTTCTGATCTGCTGTTCTGCTGAGAGCCCATGGACGCCGCTTCCCATCACCTCACCCGCGTCATCAGCCACGGCATGGGCGTGGAGCCTGTCATCTCCGACTGGCCCGCGCTGACCTCGGCCGAGGTGGCGCGCGTGCTGCGCCACTATCCCGGCGTGGGACAGCCGCTGCGACTGGAATGGCACAGCCCGCGCCCGTTCTCGGCAGCCTGCGTGATGCAGACCGAGAGCGGCCCCATCATCGTCAAACGCCATCACGCGCGCGTACGCGATGTAACGGCGCTGGCCGAAGAACATCGCTTCGTGGCGCACCTGAAGGCGCGCGGCCTGCCGGTCAGCAGCGCACTGACCACCACCGACGGCGCCACTGCGCTGGCCGACGATTACTGGACCTATGAAGTCTTTCCGCTGGCGCCGGGAGTGGATCTGTATCGCGAGGCGATGTCATGGACGCCCTTCACCAGCTGCACCCATGCGCATTCGGCGGGTCAGATGCTGGCCCGTCTGCATCAGGCCTCTGCCGGTTACGATGCCCCGGCAAGACCGGCGCGGCCGCTGGTGTCGAGCTTCACGATCTTCTCGCAGGAAGATCCGGTGCGTCCGCTGCAGCACTACATCGAGCAGCGCCCGGCCATTGCGGAATATCTGGAGAACCGCCCGTGGCGTGGCGAGGTGGCGCAGCACCTGCTGCCCTGGCATGCCGCACTCAAACCCTATCTGGATGAATTCGTCCCGCTGTGGACACACAACGACTGGCACGCCTCCAACCTGCTGTGGACCGATGCCACCGATCAGGCCAGGGTACAAACCGTGCTCGACTTCGGTTTGTGTGACCGCACCTGTGCGCTGCACGACCTGGCCACGGCCATCGAGCGCAACATCGTCGAATGGCTGGCCATCCCGCAGCGCGCCGTGCAGCTGGTGCATCTGGATCTGCTCGATGCGATGCTCGACGGCTATGCCGCCACGCTGCCCCTGAGCGCACGCCAGGTACGCGCGCTGGCGGCACTGCTGCCGCTGGTCCATGCGGAGTTTGCGCTGGCCGAGCTGGATTATTTCCATGGCGTCACGCAGTCGCCCCAGAATGCCTCGCTGGCCTATGACACCTACTTCCTCGGCCATGCCGACTGGTTCCACTCTGACGAGGGACAGCGCTTGCTGTCGCATCTGGAACAGCGGGCACAGGGGCTGGCAAAAATCTAAGTTTTTTCTGGCAGCACATTAAGAAAACGCGACCGCAAAACTTAGTTTTTAGGTCGCGCCGGATGCCAGACGAAGCAGAGGATCAGGAAAAGTCCTTGATCGTCTGCGGTTCGATCAGCACCATGTTTTCATTGGCGCCCAGCCAGATCTGTCCATCCTGAATCGTGCATTGCAGCTGCATGGTGCGCTGGGCCAGTGCGGCCAGCGCCTGGCTGGCCTCGGCGGGGATGTTGACGACCTTGAGATTCCTGGCGCGGTCGACGCGGCTGCCGGTCTGGTTCCACCAGATGTGGGAGGTGCTGCTGTAGCTGTACACCAGGACCTGTTGCGCGCGGCCACAGGCCTTGAGGATGGCGCGGTCGTCCGGTTGCCCGACCTCGATCCACAGCTCGATGGCACCGGTCAGGTCCTTCTGCCAGAGGTCCGGCTCGTCGGTATCGGACAGCCCCTTGCCGAAGGCCAGCGCCTCGCTGGCATGCAGAGCGAAGGCCAGCACGCGGATCATCATGCGCTCGTCGGTCTCGGAGGGATGGCGGGCGATGGTCAGTGCGTGCTGCTGGTAATAGTGCCGGTCCATGTCGGAGATCTGCAGGTCGGCCTTGAAGATGGTGGATTTGAGCGCCATGGGAATCTGTTCGTGCAAAGGAAAGGCAAGCGCGCGTGGCGGGCCGCCGTCAAAGGTTGGCAAGCATAGCCGATCTGGCGCGGCTGTGGGCGATTGTGGTGAGCTCCTGGTAGTGCGTGCGACAATGCCGCTATGAGCACTTCTTCACCTTCCCCCGCATCCCTTACGTCCTCTCCCGCTGACGCAGAGGTCGTCGCGCTCACGCGCGCCTGGCTGGAACAGGCCGTGATCGGCTTGAACCTGTGTCCGTTTGCCAAGTCTGTCCATGTGAAGGATCAGGTCCGCTACCGCGTCAGCCGGCATCAGGATTGGAATGAACTTTCAGTTGATCTGGAACAAGAACTGAGTTTTCTGGCAAAGGCCGACCCGGAACAGGTCGACACGACCCTCTTCATCATGCCGCTCGCATTAGCCGATTTTGTCGAGTACAACGATTTCCTGGACTGGGCCGATCGCCTGCTGGAAAGAATGGGACTGGAGGGCGAGCTGCAGATTGCCAGCTTCCATCCGGACTACCAGTTTGCCGATGCCGAGGCCGACGATATCGAGAACTACAGCAATCGCTCGCCTTTTCCCATCCTCCATCTGTTGCGAGAAAGCAGCATCGACCGGGCGGTCGCCGCCTACCCCGATGCGGCAGCGATCTTTGAGAAAAACATGGCTACCTTGCGCAATCTGGGCCTAAGTGGCTGGAATATGCTGCCATTTGTCGTATCAAAAGAACAACGCTAGCAAATGGGCAAAAAATCCTGTTAATATCTGTTACAAATTCGAAAATGAGTTTCTGCAACTATTGTGGAATAGAATTTTCTGACTGCATGAAAAATGTGCAATTATTTCTATATAGACATAGAATTATTGTTGTGCTGCTCCAAGCGCACTGGGTCAGAGAACAGAGAATTAGATAAGTGTTGTTTTGAAGCCGTTCTTTGATAGGGCTTTCGATATCTTGCAGAAAAAGGCAACGCCTTCTCGGATAACGTCAGTCGCGTTTTGCAGTTTTACAAACAATTAATGCATAGGCGCACAGCCTTCCACAAACATCTGCATAATGGAACGTCCCGATCATGACTACCCACGATACTGCTGAATCCAACTCGATCTCCGATCAAGTCAACTACGATCCCAACCACCTGCTCGATGCGCTGATCGAAAAGCTGCATCTGAAGAACGATGCGGCCCTGTCCCGCGCGCTGGAAGTGGCGCCGCCGGTGATCAGCAAGATCCGTCACCGTCGCTTGCCGGTGGGCGCATCGCTGCTCATTCGCATGCACGAGGTGAGCGAACTGTCGATTCGTGAACTGCGCGAACTGATGGGCGACCGTCGCGAGAAATTCCGCATCAGCGACAAGCAGTTCAAGCCGAAGCCAGGCGCAGCGCCGGCCGCACCGGCACCGAGCGGCAGCGGCATGCCGGAATGACACGGCCCCGGCTGGGCCACATCCCCACGCCGGACGATATGAAAAACGGAGCCATCGGCTCCGTTTTTCATTGCAACTCACTGCCTCGCTCAGGCCGGGAATACGCCGGTAGAGAGATAGCGATCACCGCGATCGCAGACGATGAAGACGATGGTCGCATTCTCCAGCTGATGCGACAGGCGCACGGCCACCTCGCAGGCGCCCGCAGCCGAAATGCCGCAGAACAGCCCTTCGGTCACGGCCAGCTTGCGCGCCATGTTCTCGGCATCGGCCTGGCTGACCGACTCCACCTGGTCCACGCGCGACCGGTCGAAAATCTTGGGCAGATAGGCTTCCGGCCACTTGCGGATACCGGGGATGGATGAGCCCTCTTCCGGCTGCGCCCCCACGATCTGCACTTGTGCATTCTGCTCCTTCAGATACTGCGACACGCCCATGATGGTGCCGGTGGTGCCCATGGCACTGACGAAGTGGGTAATGCTGCCCTTGGTATCGCGCCAGATTTCGGGACCGGTGGTCTCGTAGTGCGCCAGCGGATTGTCGGGGTTGGCGAACTGGTCGAGGATGAGGCCCTCGCCATTCTTCTGCATCTGCTCGGCCAGGTCGCGGGCGTATTCCATGCCGCCGCTCTTGGGGGTCAGCACGATCCTGGCACCGTAGGCGGCCATGCTCTGGCGCCGTTCTTCGGACAGGTTCTCCGGCATCAGCAACACCATCTTGTAGCCGCGCATGGCCGCCACCATCGCCAGGGCGATGCCGGTATTGCCGCTGGTGGCTTCGATGAGGGTATCGCCCGGCTTGATCTGGCCGCGCGCTTCGGCGCGGGTGATCATCGAATAGGCGGCACGATCCTTGACCGAGCCGGCCGGATTGTTGCCCTCGAGCTTGCCGAGGATGAGGTTGTTGCGGCGCCTGGCTTCTTCGCCGCCGATGCGTGGCAGCTGGATCAGCGGGGTATTGCCGATGGTGGATTCGATGGTCGGATAGGACATCTGCTTGGCTTCCTTGCGCAGCCGTGCGCGGGCACGGGGCGTTCTTTGGTCGAAACGGCCATTCTAATATGACTGCTGCGCATGTGTTGGCGGCGCGACCTAACAAGATCCTTATAAGGATATAGCCAAATCATTTAAAGCATGGCTTGTGACGGAGGGCGATGCCGCCCTCCAGAGCAGCTGTTTCAGCTTGCCGGCGTGGACAGCAGCAGTTGCCGCAGTGCCTCAGCGGCATGATCGGCCAGGTACCGGGCGCCGTATTGGCTCAGATGACCGGCATCGAAATAAAGGATGCGCGGCCCATCGATGACCTTGCAACCATGCTGATCACACAGCGTGGGGAAAGGATCGAAGACGGGGACCTGGAGCCGTTGCAGCAGCGGCAGAAGGCGATCGCGATAATGTTCGTCCATCTGCTCGGCCCTGGCCAGCGGCAGGTTGCAGAAATCGGCCTCGGAGAGGTGAATGCCACGCAGCACACAGGATTTGGGATTGGCGCCATTGGGTGGAGACAGCAGTACCACCACCCGCTTGCCCAACTGGCGGTAGTACAGGATGGTACGTTCCAGGGCGACCGGGAAACCGCTCTGATCGGAGGCGAAGTGCCCCGGCCAGTTCAGCGCCAGGACCACGGTGTGGATGGACGGCGTCTCGCGTGCATACTGCGCCACGCGTTGGGCAATGTCCAGGCAATAGCCGCTGGTGTAATCGATCAGGGATGGACAGCCGCCACGGGCAAACTGGCGGAAGGCCCATTGCGGCTGGGGATTGGTTTCATACAGCCGTGCCAGCATGGGCGCATAGGCCCCGGAGTAACTATCTCCGATGAGCAGCAGTTGCGGTGGCTCGGCACTGACCGGCTCGGCGCACCAGTCACGGGAATGCGCTTGCCCCATCAGGGAGGCGCAAGAAGGATGCGGCAATTCAAATTGGTTCAGCGAGGCCGTCTGCCTGACCTCATCGTTGAACAGCATCGCCAGACCGCCCAACTTGCGGAACGACATGCCGTCACGCTTGACGACAAGCCCGCCCAGAGCCGCCATGAGCAGCATCAACAGCAACAGCATCACCACCGTCTTGCGACCGGATGCACGCAGGCGCACCGGGATTTCCACCAGCCGATAGGTGAGCCAGGCCAGCACCAGTGCCAGCAAGAGCGCGCCCAGACGCACTTGCACCGAAGGCGTCTGCCCCATCAGCAGACGTGCGAAGGCCAGCAGTGGCCAGTGCCACAGATAGAGCGGGTAACTGATCAAGCCCAGCCACACCATGGTCCGCTGCGACAGCAAGCGACGGTTGACGCCGGCCCCAGGTCCGGCGGCCAGCAACAGGAAGGCGCCTGCCACCGGCAGCACGGCCCACCAGCCCGGGAAGCGGTCCTGCTTGGTGATGACGACAAGGGCCACGACGATGAGCAACAAGCCGATGGCCGCGAGCCGGTTGGCCAGGGATTCCCCGAGCGCTGCACTCCTGCTGCGCCAGTAGGCCAGCAAGGCACCTGCGCCCAGTTCCCAGAAACGCGACATCGGCAGGTAGAAAGCGGCGACCGCATCCTGATGAACCGAGACGAGGTTCCACACGAAGGACAGCGCCATGACCGTCAGCAGGATCGCCAGCATGGCGCGCCGACGTTTCCAGGCGGCCCACAGCAGCAGAGGCCAGAACAGGTAGAACTGCTCTTCCACCCCGAGCGACCACAGGTGCAGCAGGGGCTTGGTCTCGGCTGAGGTATCGAAGTAACCGGCCTCGCTCCACAGCACGATGTTGGAGACGAAGCCGGCGCCGCCCAGGACATGCTTGCCCAGTTGTCGATACTCTTGTGGCAGCAGGATGAACCACCCCGCCAGCAGAGAGGCCAGCATCACCAGCAGCAGCGCCGGGAAGATGCGTCTGATGCGCCGGATGTAGAAGTCGATGATGCTGAAGTGACCACGCTGCAGTGCCTCGAACAGGATGCCGCTGATCAGAAAACCGGAAATGACGAAGAAGATGTCCACCCCGACGAATCCCCCCGGCAGACACTCAGGGAAGGCGTGAAACACCACCACGCAGAGCACGGCGATGGCCCGCAGGCCGTCAATGTCGCGACGGTAGGCACCATGACTGGAGGGATGAGGACGGACACCCGCAGGTGTCTGGTGATGGCTGGCAAGCATGAATGCTTCGGGGCAAAGCTGCGTATTATATGGGCATTGCACCGCGCGCAGAACACGCGGGCGGTCTGGCCAGACAACAAGGCTTGCGCTGTTCATGGAGACGACATGCACACCCACGACATCACCAACCAGGTCCCGGACCTGTGCGACTACAACCTCTACCGCAGCGATGCTGCCCTGGTCGAAGCCGTACAGCGCGAAGGCGCACACTGGCACGACTGCACCCTGGCCAGCCAGGGCGAGGCGCTGGGCACGGCCGAGATGAGCGAGCTGGCCGACCTGGCCAATCGCCACGGCCCGGTGCTGCGTACCCATGACCGCACCGGCCATCGTATCGACGTGGTGGATTTCCATCCGGCCTGGCACACGCTGCTGGACCAACTGCGTCGCGCCGGACTGCATGCGCTGCCCTGGGTGCAGCCCGGGGACGGCGCCCACGTGGCACGTGCAGCGGGATACTTCCTGCATGCGCAGGTCGAGGCCGGCTCACTGTGCCCGACCACCATGACCTTTGCCGCCATCCCGGTGTTGCAGCAGGAGCCCGCCCTGTTCGCGCAATTGCGCAGCCGGCTCTTCTCGCGCGAGCACGACGGCCGCGACCTGCCCATGACGCAGAAGCGCTCCATCCTCATCGGCATGGGCATGACCGAGAAACAGGGCGGCTCCGACGTACGCAGCAATACCTCCATCGCCACCCCGGCCGATCCGCTGGATGGCGGACGCGGCAAGGCCTACCTGCTGTGCGGTCACAAGTGGTTTTTCTCGGCACCGATGTGCGATGCGCACCTGATGCTGGCCCGTACCGAGAATGGCCTCTCCTGCTTCTTCGTCCCGCGCTGGCTGCCCGAGGGCAGCCGCAATCCGATACTCATCCAGCGTCTCAAAGACAAGCTCGGCAACCGCTCCAACAGCAGCAGCGAAGTGGAATTCGAAGACGCCATGGGCATCATGGTCGGCGAGGACGGGCGCGGCATTGCGACCATCCTCGAGATGGCCAACCACACGCGCCTGGACTGCATCATCGGCAGTGCCGCGCTGATGCGCCAGGCGCTGGTACAGGCGCTGCACCATGCACGCCACCGCAACGCCTTCGGCCGCCGATTGGCCGAGCAATCCCTCATGCGCACCGTGCTGGCCGACCTGGCCCTGGAGAGCGAGGCCGCCACCCTGCTGATGCTGCGCGTGGCACATGCCTTCGATGCACCGGATGACCCGCTGCAGCGCGCATGGAAGCGCATCATCACGCCCGCAGCCAAGTTCTGGATCTGCAAGCGCGCGCTGGAATTCACCGGCGAATGTATGGAAGTCTGGGGCGGCAACGGCTACGTGGAAACCGGACCGATGGCCCGGCTCTATCGTGAAGCCCCCGTCAATTCGATCTGGGAAGGTTCGGGCAACGTGATGTGCCTGGATGTGCTGCGGGCCATGAGTCGCGAGACCGAAGGCCTGGCACGGTTGCTCATGGAACTGGACGATGCTGCCATGGCCCATCCCGCCCTGGCGCTGCGGGTGCATGCGCTCAAGCAGATGCTGGCGGCAGGCGAAGAAGAACAGCAAGCCGGCGCCAGGCGCCTGGTACAGCAACTGGTACTGGCCTTGCAGGGCATGCTGATGCTGCGTCACGCGCCGGCGGGATCGGCCGAAGCCTTCCTCGCCAGCCGTGCCGACAGCGATGGCGGACGGGTCTACGGCACCCTCAATGGCACCAGCGCAGCCGCGCAGCAGGCCATCCTGCAACGCGCCTGGCCCGAAGCATGAGGGCGCGGTATCAGCCCGGCAGTGACGGCATCAGCGGGCTGCGTTCGGCCCAGGCCACGAAGAGCTTGCCCCGACGCGCGCGCGGGCGACGCTTCTTCATGGCCGAATAAACCAGCTCGGCCAGGGTGCGCTGTTCGGCCGGACTCATGGTCAGCGACATGCGATACATGCGCAGCAGCATCAGGGCATTGTTCATGAAGGCGGTATCGGCAGCATCGCTGCGCGCCAGCGCAGCCATCTGCGCCGCCACGGCCAGGGTGCGCGCGCCCTCGGCGGCGGCTTGCGCGGGTTGACGCGATGCCAGGGGATCCTGTAGGGCGATGCGTTCGAGCACCATGCGGTAGGAAGCCTCCACCTCGCCGGCGCTCTCACCGATGGCGACACCGGCCAGACCGGCCAGCAGTTTTTCCAGTGCGCTCAAACTGACGGCATGACCGCTCCGCCCACCATCGCGCCAGCCGCCCCCGGCGGGATCCACCAGCCAGGCCAGGAAACCATGATCAAGCTGCGTCATCCGGGCCGCACGGCTGGCCAGCAGGCGCCGTGCGATCGCGGCCTCTTCGCTGCTCATGCGAGCGGCATGAGAAGCCAGCTCGGCGACGGCGTCCATGCTGCCGACCTCGCTCGTGGCGCTCGCCTGGCCGGTGGCAGAAAGGCCGGCATCGGCACGCCAGCGGCGATAGGCCGCCAGGTCGTGTGCCAGCGCGTCAATCTCTTCCAGTGCCATCGCGTGCGTCTGCGCATAGGCGTAGGCCTCGGCCAACAGGCGTCGATCTCCATAGGCAAGGAAGTCGCGCGCACTGGTCCCCGTTGCGGCACGGCGTACCGGAGCCGGTTCATCCTCACGGCGCGCAATGCCGAAGACACGTTGCAACAGCATCAGGTAAGCGCTGTCCTGTGCAGCGTGGGCACTGTTGCTGACCTGCAGCAGATCGGCCAGGCGCGGAGCCGCAGCGATCAGTTCGGCCAGCGACGGTCCCAGGCGCGGCAGCAACAGGCCCCGGATCACACCACCGGCCAGCGCCAGCGGCCCCAGCGGCAGCACCAGAGTTTCCAGCATGCGTGCCAGTTCGGCCTGTTGCTGCGGCGGCAGTGCGGCCGGCGCAGACGGTGACGCCAACTGGTAGAGATCGAGATATTGCTGCAGCAGTTGCGCGTAGTTGTCCGGATAGGCAGTCTGCTCCAATGCAGACAAGCTCGCATGGAACACCAGCGCCGCCGTGATGACCGGCTGCCAGTCACCACTCTCCAGCGCGCGCTGGAATACCGGTGCCCAGAACTTCTGGTCCAGGACAGTGCGCTGGTTGGCGGCCGCGTAACGTTCATTGATGGTGTAGGCCCCGCTGTCGTCATAGACGATGGCCGAGAGATCAGCGCGCGACTTGTCTGCAAACGGATTGTCGGCGCGTCCATACAAGGACTCGGTGGCCTGCTGCGCCTGGCGCAGACGTTGCGGATCGTCCGAGGGCGGCAGCTCGGCATCGGCTGCGGCAATCGCCTCGGCGCCACGGCGTGCCGCCACCAGGCGCGCTTCAATGGCAAAGAGCGTGTCGCGTGTGATGGGGCGCACCGCGTCGATGACGGACTTGGTAACAGCCTGCGACGAACTGTCCTGGACCGCTTCGGTGGAATCCACCGCCGCCGTGGTCACGCTCTCGACCGCCGTGGCCAGGGCGGCCATGAGCTTGCCCTGGGCCGACAGCGAGAGCGTTACGCCTTCTTCCGGCAAGACGGTCGCCGCCGCAGCAGGCGTGGGCGCAGGCGCCAAGGCCGTGTCATTGCGTGGCTGGTTCTGCTGGTTCAGTTGCGCGAGCGCTTCACGCGCCATGATGACCAGATCGGTTTCCATTGCCATGTTCACTCTCCTGGTTCGGAGTTCTCATGACTTGGTTACGGTAAAAGATCGTCAATCTTTACACTTGCAAACCGGCATCATCCAGGCGGGACGCGGCGTCTCGGGCGATGACGGCCCGTCGCGATGAGACCGGCGGCTCAGGATTTCTCCGATGCGCGTGGCCGCGTACAAACGCTACAGTGGTCTGCATCGAGGAGAATCCCATGAACAAGACCCATGCCCTCATCGCGCTGCTGGCGCTGATGCTGACCTGGCAAGCTGCGCGCAGTGAACGTGCCGTGGCCGCCAATGCCGGTGCACTGGACATCTCGGTCGTGGTCGCCGAGAAATGCCGGATCGATTTTTCCGAAGGCAGCGCCGACTTCTTCCAGGTTTGTTCCATTGGTCAGAGCAGCACCACTGAGCGCAGCCAGCAGGTCATGGGCGCCAACACCGCCCTGTCGCCGCAGGATGATCCCTACTTCCTGGAGCGAGACCCCGAGCGTCCCGGGCAGGTCGCCCGCGTCGGCGACGACCCGCCCTCCGCCGACGCGGCCGGGCGGCGTGGTCCCAAGGTCGTCGTCATCCCTTACTGAGATCGCGCTGCCAGCGTGATGCGACGCTTGTCCTGGCGTGGCTGGAAATGCGTGGGCGTGCTGTGCAATGCCTTGCGGAACATGTTGGAAAATGCGCTCTGGCTGCGATACCCCAGCGCCTGTGCCACCACCCCCACGGCATCGCCGCGTGCCAGGCGCACCAGGGCCTGACTCAGATGCACTTGTTGTACCCAGTGGCGGAACTGCAAACCCGTTTCCTTCGGGAAGAGCCGGATCACGGTGCGCACACTGGCGCCCCCCATCCCTGCCCAGTCCGCCAGGGAGAACTGCCGCCCCGGATCGGCCAGGATGGCTTCGCAGATGGCCTGCAGGCGGCGGTCGCGCGGCCACGGGATGGCCACCGGAATGGCGGGCGCGCGCGCCAGTTCCGACAGGATCAGTTCAGCCACATGGCCGGCGCGGCTGTGGGGCGCATACTCGCGCGGTTCGGCCAGCAGCGCCAGGATCAACTCGCGCAGCAGGACCGACACTTCCAGCAGGCGACATTGCCCGCCCAGCGCGCGCCCCTGGACCTGGTCGATGTAGAGCGTGCGCATGCTGACCCGGGTGAGCATCAGGATCTCGTGCTCCACCTGCGGCGGTACCCACAGCGCCCGTTGCGGTGGCACCAGCCACACGCCTTGCGGGGTACGCACCTGCATCACCCCCTCCACCGCATAGAGCAACTGGCCGCGCCGGTGCGAATGCGCCGTCAACAGATCCCGCGCCGACAGTTCGCGGGCAAACGCCACGACGCTGCTGGGCAGGTGCTGGAACGCATCCACTTCGGCACTGGGACACACGGAGGTCAGGTGGGCACGCATGGCATTTAATCGACAACAAGTGTCATCATCATCAATAGATGCCAATGATACGCTTCGAGTCTTCTTCCTGCATGCCATTCCCGACACCATGACCAGTGCCACCGACTCCAACGCCACCGCGCCCGCCAGCGCGACGGCCTCCGCCAATTCTCCTGCGGCCATTGCCGCCCAGCCGCTGGTGATGAGCATCATCCTGGCCTGCGGCGGCGCGCACCTGATCAATGACATGATCCAGGCGCTGCTGCCCTCGATCTATCCCATGCTCAAGACCGGCTACGGCCTCAGCTTCACTCAGGTCGGGTTGATCACGCTGACCTTCCAGGTCACGGCCTCTCTGCTGCAACCCTGGATCGGCATGTATACCGACCGCCATCCGCAGCCCTGGCTGCTGCCCAGCGGCGCCGTGGCGACCCTGAGCGGCATCGTGCTGCTGGCGCTGGCCGGCAGCTTCGGCGCCTTCCTGCTGGCCGCAGCGCTGATCGGCATCGGCTCTTCCACCTTCCATCCGGAAGCCTCGCGCATCGCCCGCATGGCCTCGGGCGGTCGCTTCGGTCTGGCGCAATCGACCTTCCAGGTCGGTGGCAACGCCGGCTCGGCCTTCGGTCCGCTGCTGGCCGCAGCCATCGTGGTGCCATATGGCCAGGGCAATGTGGCCTGGTTCGTCTTGCTGTCGGTGCTGGCCATCGTGGTGCTGTCGCGGGTATCGCGCTGGTATCGCGGCCATCTCGCGGCCAACAAGGGCAAGGCCAGGGCGCGCGTGGCGCAGACGCTGCCGGCCGCTACCGTGCGCCGGGCGCTGGTGGTGCTGGCGCTGCTGGTGTTCTCCAAATACTTCTACATGGCCAGCTTCACCAGTTACTTCACCTTCTATCTGATCGAACGCTTCCACATGTCGGTGGCCTCTTCCCAGTTGTACCTGTTCCTGTTCCTGGGGGCGGTGGCGGTGGGCACCTTCGTTGGTGGTCCGATTGGCGACCGCATCGGCCGCAAGCTGGTGATCTGGATCTCGATCCTGGGCGCCGCCCCCTTCGCTCTGATGCTGCCGCATGCCAACCTGTTCTGGACAGCCGTGCTGTCGGTGGTGATCGGCCTGGTCATCTCCTCGGCCTTTGCCGCCATCGTGGTCTATGCCCAGGAGCTGGTACCGGGCAAAGTGGGCATGATCGCCGGCGTATTCTTCGGCCTCATGTTCGGCTTCGGCGGTATCGGTGCCGCCCTGCTGGGCCACCTGGCCGATCTGTACGGTATCGCCTGGGTTTACGGCCTGTGTGCCTTCCTGCCGCTGGCGGGCGTGCTGACGGTATTCCTGCCGGATGTGCGTGAGCGCTGAGCTTCACTTATCACCTGATACACAAGAATAAAAAAACGCGCTGGCCTGCAAGCCAGCGCGTTTTTCTTCATATAGCGCACCTGGCGGCGCAGCCCGGCTTCGGCTCAGGCCGTTACCAGCGGCGCGGCTGCAGCCAGCTTGCTGCGACGGCGCCAGGCCATCCAGCCCACCATGCCCAGACCGGCCAGCAACATGGCGTAGGTCGATGGTTCCGGGACCGGCGCGACGCTGCGCAGCGAGGCGTTGGAAGTGAACAGGGTGACGTTGGAGAACGCCGGCACCTGGCCGCCGTTGTTGTTCCAGTTGATGGCAAAGGTGCCACTCTGGGTCTGGCCGGCCGTCAGCACCAGATTGTCGAAAAGGAAGGAGCCCGTGGCATTGCCGGCGTGAATGCCCAGCACCAGATCCATCTGCAGGCTTTTGCTGGAGGTAATGCTCCAGGTGCCGGACTTGCTGCCGTTGGCCAGACTGAAACTGAGCGTCAGATTGGAACCCAGCACTGAATTGGTGGAGCCCGAGAGTGCACCGGTGGAATCGATCTTGCCCAGCAGGTTCCAGCTACCGCCGCCGAAGGAGCTGCTGAACAGGGAGCTGTCACCGTTGGGGCCGGCCTGCGCATTGCCGCTCGCCCAGACGAAATTGTTGGCCTTCTGTCCGTCCAGGGTCACGTCATTGACGCCGGCACTGCCTGCGCCAGCACCACCGGGGGCAGCGACCGCGATTGAACTGGCTACCAGAAGGATGGCTGCAATCAGGGTTTTCATGGGTTCCTCTTTGTTGTCGAATTGATATCTCTTTGGATCTGATTTTAATCAAACGACAACAAAAAGTTGAGCAAATTTTACAACTTGTTGTTATTTAGATCACAAATTCTTGCTGTTGTGAAATTCATTGCCGCACAGTATCGCGCAAGCGGAACAAGGCCACGATTTCCGCCAGCCGCGCCGCCTGCTCCTGCAACTGCTGGGCTCCGGCGGCGGCCTCTTCCACCAGCGCGGCATTCTGCTGGGTGGCCTGGTCCATATGGGCCACGGCGTCATTGGTCTGCTGGATGCCCTGGCTCTGCTCGCGGCTGGCCGAGCTGATCTCGGCGACTACGTCGCTGACCTTGCGCACGCTCTCGACCACGCTGCGGATGGTGCTGCCGGCATCACTGACGGTCTGCTCACCGGCACGCACCTGTTCCACCGAATCGCCGATGAGGACCTTGATCTCCTTGGCTGCGGTGGCCGAGCGCTGGGCCAGCGAGCGCACTTCCGAGGCCACCACCGCAAACCCGCGCCCCTGTTCGCCGGCGCGCGCCGCTTCCACGGCAGCATTCAAGGCCAGGATATTGGTCTGGAAGGCGATGCCGTCGATCACGCTGATGATGTCCACGATCTTCTGCGAGGACGCATTGATGGCATTCATGGTCTGCACCACCTGCTCCACCATGGCACCTCCGCGTCCGGCGATCTCGGAGGCCGACTGCGACAGCTGGTTGGCCTGCTGGGCGTTGTCGGCGTTGTGGCGCACGCTGGAGGTCAGCTGCTCCATGGCAGCCGCGGTCTGTTCCAGGGAACTGGCCTGGGACTCGGTGCGCTGCGACAGGTCCATGTTGCCGCTGGCGATATCGCGCGTGGCGGCATGGATGGTATGGCTGGCTTGGCGGATGTCGAGCATGACATGCTCCACCTTGTCGACGAAGCGATTGAAGGCCGCGCTGATGCGGCCCAGCTCGTCGGCGCTGCCATGGGTGTCGAGACGACGGGTCAGGTCGCCATCGCCGTCGGCGATTTCTTCCAGTGCGCGCTGCACCACCGACAGCCGCCGCAACATGCGCGAAACCAGCGCACCCAGCACCAGGGCGGCCAGGATGGTCACCAGCACGGCCATGACGCCGGAACTGGCCAGCATGGCCGAGAGCGAGGCCAGCGCATCGGCGCGGTCCACGGCCACCACCAGCAACCAGTCGGTCCCGGCCACACGGGCGGCATAGAGCATCTGGCGGCGGCCATCCAGGCTCAGGTCCAGATGGCTGTTGGCGGCCATGGCCGCGGTCAGCGATTGCGGGGTGATGGCAGCATCCAGGTCCGACAAGGGTTTCAGACGCAGCTTGTCATTCGGGTGGGCGATGATCTTGCCGCCCAGATCGACCAGGAAGGCATAGCTGTTGGGCGTGGGCTTGATGGCCACCACGTCGGCCACGACACTGTCGAGCAGCACGTCGGCGGCGGCCACGGCGCTGACCTGACCGTCCTTGCTGACGGCTTCGGCGAAGGTTACCAGCAGCTTGCCGGTACTGGCGCTGGTGTAGGGGGCCGTCAGCACCGGCCCCTTGCTGGAGGCCGCCAGCTGGTACCAGGGCCGCTTGGTCGGATCGTAGTCCGGCGCGCGGCTGCGCTGCTGCGAGAACACCGTGCGCTTGTCGGCATAGCCCAGATAGGCCAGATCGAAGCCGCCGGCGGTCTCGGCCGCCTTCACGAAGGGCAGCGGCTCGGCGGCGTCGGCGGATTGCTTGATGGAGGACACCACCAGCTTCCTGGCATCGGCCCACTCGGCGATGGCCGATGCCTGGCTCTGGGCCAGCTGGGACATCTGGCCGTCCAGCGCGACCATGGTGCGCGAGCGTGCCGTGAGGAAGTTGGTCAGGACGATGGCCAGCATGGCCAGCACGACAATGCCCGCACAAAGGGCGATGAGTCGGGTACGCAGCGAGGAAGAAGTCATGATGTGAGGATCTGGAAAAACTGTGGATGATCGTGCAAACGCCCGCGCCGGCTGCGGCAAAGCGGCAGCCGGACCTGAAGGCAGGATGGAATGTCGTTATGACCCCGGTCTGACCGGAGTGCAGGGAATGGCCCCGTCCACCATCACGAGCCCGGCCCCTGCCGTGACTCGCCCCATTCTGATGCGACTGGACGCCATGTCCGGATCGTTCCCCCGTTGTAGTCATGCGATCCGATTGCTTGCAAGCGTAACAGCGGGCGCACCGGGAATTTCACAAATTCATGCAGTTCTTGGCAAAGCCATATGAAGTGATGCGCGCATGCCACGTTGCCCGCCGGGAAGCCTCGTCAGCAGACCACTTCAGGGCCGCTGCAAAGTTTTCTCCGGTTTTAAGTCTGGCTTAATTTTCGGGGCCTAGAGTAGCCACATCGAGACCTCCTCTTTCCCCTTGTCCGCTGCGACGACATCCAGCGGATCTTTCAGCCCGTCCTTCCCCGGACGGGCTTTTTTTCGTCCGGGCCGGCACCGGCGGCCAGGCGACCGGGCCCGTCAATGGCATGGCAACGAGCAGAATCTTTCACATATGCTCAGGCATATGAGATGATTAACTACCGGCAATCCTGTCCGCGACGCCCTCGGCGCTCCACCGCCCGTGGTCAGGGATGCCAAGCCAACCCGTTCCCCGGTCAGCCGGAAAGATGTACGAGAAATGTTGAAAAAAATTAAAACGGAGGATCTGGTCCTCGGAATGTATTTCTGCGGCTTTGAAGCAGCCTGGCTGGATCATCCGTTCTGGAAGAACAAATTCCTGCTCAAGAATGAGGCCGACCTCAAGCAGGCCCATGCCAGCGGCATCGCCCATTGCTGGATCGATCCCGAGCGCGGCCTGGATGTCACCGAGCCGGCCGCCCAGGCGGACCAGACCGATGATGCAGGGCAAGCCCCGGTGCAGGTCGAGCCCCTGGCGGAACTGCCCCCGGGTCCCGACATCGACACCACCCTGCTGGACGCCATGGCCCTGCGCGAGAACGCCAAGAAGGCGACCAAGGCCATGTTCAGCGAAGCACGGCTGGGCAAGGCGCTGGACATGGAGCGCTGCGTCTCGGTGGTGGAAGAAATTACCGGCGCCGTCCTGCAAAGCCCCAACGGTACGCTCAGCGTGCTGCGCCTGAAACTGGCCGATGAATATACCTACCTGCACTCGGTGGCGGTATGCGCCCTGATGGTGGCCCTGGGGCGCACCCTGGGCCTGGACGAGAAGGCCTGCCGCGAAGCCGGCCTGGGCGGCTTCCTGCACGACGTGGGCAAGGCCTTCCTGTCGCATGAACTGCTCAACAAGCCCGGCAGGCTGACCGAGGAAGAATTCACCCAGATCAAGAAGCATCCCGAACTGGGCTACAAATACCTGAGCCAGGACCCCAACGTGCCCGACTATGCGCGCGATGTCTGCCTGCACCATCACGAAAAGATGGATGGTCAAGGCTATCCGGAGTCACTGCGCAGTGGTCAGATCAGCCTGTATGCGCGCATGGCCGCCATCTGCGACGTCTACGATGCGCTCACCTCGGACCGCCCCTACAAACGCGCCTGGGACCCGGCCGAAGCCATTTCGAGCATGGCTTCCTGGACCGGTCACTTCGACCGCGCCATGTTCCTGGCCTTCGTCAAGACGCTGGGCATCTATCCGGTCGGCTCCATCGTCAAGCTGGAATCGGGCCGTTCCGGGTTCGTGATCCGGCAGAACGCCCAGGACCTCACGCGACCGGTGTTGAAGGTGTTCCGCTACAACGACGACATGGAAATGAGCGACACCGAGATCCTCGACCTGATGGCCACGCCCGACGCCGACACCATCGTCGCCCGTGGCGGCGAAGAGTGGGCGCGCCTGAGCCACCTGGACACCATGCAGCTGCTCAGTACCGGCACGCCGGACTGAGGCGCCATGACGCCGGGTCGCCCCGGCCGTGCCGCTCTCAAGCTGCGCTGACCTGGCGGATTGCCGCTTCCCAGGCGTGGATGCGCTCCTGTGCCTGTTCGCGCGTGAAACGCGGTTCGAACGTACGCTCCATGCGCCACTGGGCAGACAACTCGGACAGATCACGATAGACACCGGTAGCCACGCCGGCCAGATAGGCCGCACCCAGCGCGGTGGTCTCGGTCACCTGCGGACGGATCACCGGGATGCCCAGCAGGTCGGCCTGGAATTGCAGCAGCAGGTTGTTGGCGGCCGCACCGCCATCGACCCGCAATTCGGTAATCGGCGAGACCGCATCCTTGACCATCGCATTGAGCAAGGCCGTGCTCTGGAAGGCAATCGATTCCAGCGCCGCGCGGGCGATGTGGGCCACCGTGCTGCCCCGGCTCAAACCGACGATGGCGCCCTTGGCACCGGGATTCCAGTATGGCGCACCCAGCCCCGTGAAGGACGGCACGAACACCACCCCACCCGAATCTTCCACCGTGCAGGCCAGTGCCTCGACGTCGGTGGAAGTCTTGATGGCCTTCAAGCCATCGCGCAGCCACTGCACCACGGCGCCGCCGATGAAGACACTGCCTTCGAGCGCATATTGTTTGCGTTCATCGACCTGGCAGGCAGCGGTACTGATGAGACCATTGTGGGAGGTGGCGCACTGGTCACCCGTATGCAGCAGCATGAAGCAGCCGGTACCGTAGGTATTCTTGGCCATGCCGGGACGCACGCAAGCCTGGCCGAACAGGGCCGACTGCTGGTCGCCGGCGATGCCGCCGATTCTGACCGCCGCGCCCAGATGCCGGGCATCGACTTCGCCATAGATGTGCGCCGAGGCATGCACCTGCGGCAGCATGGCCGCAGGGATGTCCAGCCATTGCAGCAATTCCTCATCCCAGGCGCCGGTGTGGATATTCCACAGCATGGTGCGCGAGGCATTGGAGACATCGCTCACGTGCAGGCGGCCACCGGTGAGGTTCCAGACCAGCCAGGAATCGACGGTGCCAAACAGCAGTTCGCCCCGTTCGGCGCGCGCACGCAGGCCGTCGACGTTGTCGAGGATCCAGCGCAGCTTGGTCCCGGAAAAATAAGGATCGAGCACCAGCCCGGTCTTCTTCTGGATGGCCTCGCCCAAGCCACGTTCACGCAAGGCCGCGCACACCACTTCGGCGCGACGGTCCTGCCAGACCACGGCGTTGTAGACCGGCTTGCCGGTGGCGCGCTCCCACACCACGGTGGTCTCGCGTTGATTGGTGATGCCCAGGGCCGTCAGTTCTTCGGCCTTGATGCCGCTTTGCGCCAGCACCTTCTGCGCCGTCTGCAACTGGCTCTGCCACAGGTCCATGGGGTCGTGCTCGACCCAGCCCGGTTGCGGGAAGATCTGCGGAAATTCCTGCTGGGCGGTGGCGACGATGGCACCACTCTGGTCGAAGATGATGCTGCGCGAGCTGGAGGTACCCTGATCGAGGGCGAGCAGATAGGCCATGATGATTCCTTGCAGACGACTGAAATACTAAGGTTTGAAAATGGAATAACACATTCCTGCGGGCCGCAACCGCAATCCACAGGCGGTCAATCTAGGAAGAGACTAAGGTTCAACCCAAAACCAAGTCAACATGCTACCCATCAAAGTGAAGACGCCATCCCGACACCGGCCGGGATGGCGTCATCTCACGCGTGATGGCGATCAGGCTGCATCAGCGGACGCGGCCATCCTTCCAGGCTTGCAGCAGCTTGTCGTAAGGGATGGTCTCACCCTTCGGCTTTTCGTTGGCCAGCTTGGCCCACGGTGCGCCCTTGTCGGACAGCCAGGTGGCCGGATCCTTCTTCGGATTGAGCTTGGGCGCGCAATGCTTCATGCCGGCGCGCTGCAGGCGGGCCATGATACCGTCCATTTCATCGGCCAGGTTGTCCATCGCCCCTTGCGGTGTCTTCTCGCCGGAGATGGCCGAGGAGATGTTCTTCCACCACAGCTGCGCCATCTTCGGATAGTCAGGCACGTTGGTCCCGGTCGGGGTCCACGCCACCCGTGCCGGGCTGCGGTAGAACTCGATGAGGCCACCGTACTTGGCGGCGTTCTTGGTGAAGTAGTCGGAACGGATGTCGGAGTCACGAATGAAGGTCACGCCGACGATGGACTTCTTCAGCGAGACGGTCTTGGAAGTCGTGAACTGCGCGTACAGCCAGGCGGCGGCCATCTGGTCCGGCGGGGTGCTCTTGAGGAAGGTCCAGGAACCGACGTCCTGATAACCGTTCTGCATGCCATCCTTCCAGTACGGACCGTGCGGGCCGGGCGCCATGCGCCACTTGGGCGAACCGTCGGCGTTGACCACCGGCAGGCCCTGCTTGGTCATGCTGGCGGTGAAGGCGCTGTACCAGAAGATCTGCTGCGCGATGTGTCCCTGGGCAGGCACCGGGCCGGCTTCGGAGAAGGTCATGCCCAGCGCTTCGGGCGGTGCGTACTTCTTCATCCAGTCCAGGTACTTGGTCAGGGCGTAGACTGCCGCCGGCGAGTTGGTGGCACCGCCGCGCGAGACCGATGCGCCCACCGGGGTGCACTTGTCATCGGCCACGCGGATACCCCATTCATCGACCGGCAAGCCGTTGGGCAGGCCCTTGTCGGCAGCACCGGCCATGGACAGCCAGGCATCGGTGAAACGCCAGCCCAGCGAGGGATCCTTCTTGCCGTAGTCCATGTGACCGAAGACCTTCTTGCCATCGAGTTCCTTGACATCGTTGGTGAAGAAGTCGGCGATATCTTCATAGGCTGACCAGTTCTGCGGCACGCCCAGTTCATAGCCGTACTTGGCCTTGAACTTGTCCTGCAGATCCTTGCGGGCGAACCAGTCGGCACGGAACCAGTAGAGGTTGGCGAACTGCTGGTCGGGCAGCTGGTAGAGCTTGCCATCCGGTGCGGTGGTGAAGCTGGTGCCGATGAAGTCCTTCAGGTCCAGACCGGGGTTGGTGTATTCCTTGCCGGGGCCGGCCATGTAGTCGCTCAGCACCACGGTCTGACCGTTGCGGTAGTGGGTGCCGATCAGGTCGGAGTCGTTGACCCAGCCGTCATAGATGGACTTGCCCGATTGCAGCGAGGTCTGCATCTTCTCGACCACGTCGCCTTCCTGGATCACGTCGTGAATGACCTTGATCCCGGTAATGTCCTCGAAGGCCTTGGCCAGGGTCTTGGATTCGTAGGCGTGGGTATCCAGGGTTTCGGAGACCACGTGGATCTCCTTGACACCCTTGGCCTTGAGCTTGGCGGCCGCGTCGATGAACCATTGCATCTCGCTGACCTGCTGCTTGCGCGACAGGGTGCTGGGCTGGAATTCGGTGTCCACCCATTTCTCGGCGGCCTTGATGTCGGCCCAGGCATTGCCCGCGATACCGGCCATCGCCATGGCGGCGACCAGCACGGTCAGTTTGATTTTCCGCATGTTCTGCATCATGTCTCCTCGTCACCTTCCCCTGAATTGGCGTGCCGGGTAGGGAAGGAGAATCCCCGGACGTCCGTTCTAGTCTGTCAGATGTTGCGTATCACCTCGGGACAGGCCGCTACCCCTTGCGCATGATCAGCGCCAGCGCCACGAACCCCAGCGCTACCGCATACCACTGGTCCAGGTCGGTCAGTCCGACCCAGGCCAGGTTGATGTAGGCCGCCGTCAGCAATCCGATGAACAGCCGGTCACCGCGCGTGGTACGCATGGGCAGGAAGCCCTTGCGCTCGATGGTCGGAGAGCGCAGCTCCCACACCGTCATGCCCACCAGCATCAATGCCACGCACACGAAAAAGATCGCCACCGGCAGCGTCCACGACATCCACGAAAAAGCATTTCCCATGATCACACTCTCCCCATTGCGAAGCCCTTGGCGATGTGGTTGCGCACGAACCAGATCACCAGGGCTCCCGGAACAATCGTCAACACGCCGGCAGCCGCCAGGATGCCCCAGTCCATCCCGGCCGCAGACGCGGTACGGGTCATGATGGCGCTGATGGGCTTGGCGTTGACCGAGGTCAGGGTGCGGGCCAGCAGCAGTTCCACCCAGCTGAACATGAAGCAGAAGAAGGCCGTCACGCCCACGCCCGACTTGATCAGCGGCAGGAAGATGCGCAGGAAGAAACGCGGGAAGGAGAAGCCGTCGATATAGGCCGTCTCATCGATCTCGCGCGGCACGCCCGACATGAAGCCTTCCAGAATCCATACCGCCAGCGGCACGTTGAAGAGCATGTGCGCCAGCGCCACCGCGATGTACGTGTCCGACAGGCCGATGGTGGAATAGAGCTGGAAGAACGGCAGCAGGAACACCGCCGGCGGTGTCATGCGATTGGTCAGCAGCCAGAAGAACATGTGCTTGTCGCCCAGGAAGCGGTAGCGCGAGAAGCCATACGCCGCCGGCAAGGCCACCAGCAACGACATGACCGTATTCATGGCCACGTAGATGATGGAATTGATATAGCCCGAATACCACGAGGGATCGGTGAAGATGGTCTTGTAGTTGTTCAGCGTGGGCGCATTGGGCCAGAGCGTGAAGACCGACAGGGTTTCCTCATTGGTTTTCAACGATGTGTTCAGCAGCCAGTACAGCGGCACCAGGGTGAAGGCGATGTAGAGCAGCATCACCAGCATGCGGGTAAAGGTCTTGTCCTGAGTCTTAGTCATGTTGGCCACCCGAAGCATTGGCGTTGTTGCCGGCGCTCTGCATCCAGTTGTAGAGCACGAAGGACAACAGCAGGATGATGAGGAAGTAGATCAGCGAGAAGGCGGCGGCCGGACCGAGATCGAACTGGCCCACGGCTTTCTGCGTGAGGTACTGGCTCAGGAAGGTGGTCGAGTTGCCGGGACCGCCACCGGTGAGCACGAAGGGTTCGGTGTAAATCATGAAGCTGTCCATGAAACGCAGCAGCACCGCGATGACCAGCACGCCGCGCATCTTGGGCAGCTGGATGTAGCGGAACACTGCCCAGCGGCTGGCGCCATCGATCTGTGCGGCCTGGTAATAGGCATCGGGAATCGAACGCAAGCCGGCGAAGGCCAGCAGTGCCACCAGCGGGGTCCAGTGCCAGACGTCCATCACCAGCACGGTCAGCCAGGCATCGCTCGGATTGGACGCGTAGTTGTAGTCGAAGCCCAGCAGATCGAGCACGTAGCCGCCCAGGCCGATGTCGGCGCGGCCGAAGATCTGCCAGATGGTACCGACCACGTTCCATGGAATGAGCAGCGGCATGGCCAGGATCACCAGCGTGGCCGAGGATTTCCAGCCTTTGTGGGGCATGGCCAGCGCCAGGCCGATGCCCAGCGGAATCTGCACCAGCAGCACGCAGAAGGAAAAGATCAGCTGGCGCAGCAACGCCGCGTGCAGCTCGCTGTCGCGCATGACGTCGCGGAACCAGTCCAGGCCCACGAAGACCTTCTGCTCGGGGCTGATGATGTCCTGCACCGAATAATTGACCACCGTCATGAGCGGGATGATGGCCGAGAAGGCCACCGTCAGGAAGACCGGAAGGATGAAGAACCAGGCCTTGTTGTTGTAGGGCTTGTTCATGGCTTAGCGTCCTATTCTCTCGTCGTTGCTGAAGTAGATCGTCTCGGGCTTGGCCAGTCGCAGCCAATGCGCGCCGGTGGCGATCTTCATCTCCGGCGCCACGCGCGCCTTCACGCTCATGCCCTCGACCTGCGCCGTCACCAGCTGGCTGGTGCCGAGGTGTTGCACCTGGGTGATCTCGGCACTGACTGCACCGGCCGTACCAGGTGCGGCCAGCTCGACGAATTCCGGACGGATGCCCAGCTTCAGCTCGCCGCTGCTGTTCTTGAGCGCCTGCAATTGCGCGGCCTCGACCTGCACGCGCTGCTGGCCCAGCAGGAGCGCATCACCTTGCACGTGCACCGGGCAGAAGTTCATGCCGGGGCTACCGATGAAGTAACCGACGAAGGTGTGATCGGGACGCAGGAACAGTGCCTCTGGCTTGCCCTGCTGCACCACCTTGCCCTCGGTCATCACCACCACTTCATCGGCGAAGGTCAGCGCCTCGACTTGGTCGTGGGTGACGTAGATCAGGGTGAGCTTCAACTGATGGTGGATTTCCTTCAACTTCTGGCGCAGCTCCCACTTCATGTGCGGATCGATCACCGTCAGGGGTTCATCGAACAGGATCGCCGCCACATCCTTGCGCACCAGGCCACGGCCCAGCGAGATCTTTTGCTTGGCATCAGCCGACAGGCCCGCAGCGCGCTGCTTGAGGTCACGGGTGAGATCGAGCATCTCGGCGATCTCGTGCACGCGCGCCTGCACCTCGCGCTCGGCGACCTTGCGGTTGCGCAGCGGGAAGGCCAGGTTGTCGAACACGCTCATGGTGTCGTAGAGCACCGGGAACTGGAACACCTGCGCGATGTTGCGATCACGGGTGGCCATGCGGGTCATGTCACGACCATCGAAGAGCACCTGCCCTTCCGACGGTTGCAGCAGACCGGAAATGATATTGAGCAGCGTGGACTTGCCGCAGCCCGAGGGGCCCAGCAGTGCATAGGCGCCGCCGTCCTCCCACACCATGTTCATGGGTTGCAGCGCGTAGTCCTTGAGGCTGGCCGGGTTGCCACTGTAGGCGTGACCCAGGTTCTTGAATTCGATGCGGGCCATATCAGCGAGTCTCCAGCGGGGCGCTCAGCAGGCGACCCTGTGTATCGAACAGGAAGGCCTTGGTCGCGGCGATGCTCACTTGCACCGTGCTGCCGATGGCCACTTCATGCACGCCCGACAGCTGCGCCACCAGCGGGACATCACCATGGCGCAGGTGCAGGTAAGTTTCGGAACCGGAGAGTTCGGCCAGGGTGACGCGGCAACCCAGACTCACGCCCGGTGCGTTGAGCGCCTCCAGGCGCACGTCATTGCAACGGATGCCCAGCTTGCAGGGCTGGCCTTCGGGGAGGGACAACTGGCGTCCGGCAATTTCCAGCACGCTGCCATCGCTCATGCGGATCGCAGCCTTGCCTTCACCGGTGGAGATGGCCGTGGCATCGAGCAGGTTCATCGGTGGGTCATTGAAGATCGCCGCCACCCGCGTGGAAGCGGGGCTGTTGAACAGCTCCAGGGTCGGTCCGAACTGCAGCAGGCGGCCCTCGTGCATCACGGCGGTATGCCCGCCCAGCAGCAGCGCTTCCTGTGGCTCGGTGGTGGCGTAGACCACGGTGGTGTCGCCGGTGGTGAAGAGCGAAATCAGCTCGCTGCGCAATTCCTCGCGCAGCTTGTAGTCGAGGTTGACCAGCGGTTCATCCAGCAGCACCAGCGGCGCGCGCTTGATGAGCGCCCGCGCCAGCGCGCAACGCTGCTGCTGGCCACCGGAGAGTTCCAGCGGCAGGCGTTGCAGCAGATGCGCGATGTGCAACTTGTCGGCGATCTCCTTGACGCGCTTGGTGATCTCCTGCTCCGGCTGCTTCTGCAGACGCAGCGGCGCGGCGATGTTCTCGAACACCGTCAGGCCGGGATAATTGATGAATTGCTGATACACCATCGCCAGGTTGCGCTCGCGCACGCTCACACCGGTGACGTCCTGGCCATCGACCAGCACGCGACCTGCGGTGGGCTTGTCGAGCCCGGCGATGATGCGCATCAGTGAGGTCTTGCCGGCCTGGGTCGGCCCCAGCAAAACGTTGATGCCACCTTTGGCCAGGTTCAGGTCCATCGGGTACAGGTGCGTTTCGGCACCGACCGTCTTGGCCACTTGTTTCAGTTCCAGGGTCACGCTGTCTCCTCGCTACATTTTTTTGATGAATGGTGTGCGGCGACCTGGCTTACGGCTGGGCCGGGTCTGGCAGACTGGCCAGCCACGCCTCCAGCCGGGCCCGGTGCTGGGCACTGGCGTGCAGGCCCAGCTTGCTCCGGCGCCACAGGATGTCGTCCACCCCGCGCGCCCATTCGTGTTGCACCAGGTAACGCGCCTCGGCCTCGTAGAGGCCCGGTGTCAGTTCTTCGCCCAGGGCGGCCAGGCTGTCGGCCTGGCCGATGATGCGCTCCACGCGCGATCCGTAACTGCGCGCATAGCGATGGGCCAGGTCGGCCGGCAGCCAGGGATGGCGCGCCTGGACCTTGCGCAGATACGCCTCGAAGTCATAACGCGCCACCATCTTGCCGGGTTGCTCCAGGTCACCGCCGGGCAGCGGCGCACCGGCCGTCCACGGCTGGCTCGATGCACCCAGGTGCGGGGCCAGCATGGACAGGGCTTCCTCGGCCAGCTTGCGATAGGTGGTGATCTTGCCGCCCCAGACGTTCAACATGGGGGCGCCGGCATCGTCGCATTCGAGCAGGTAGTCGCGCGTGATGGCCGAGGCATTCTCGGCGCTGTCATCCAGCAGCGGACGCACGCCAGAGTAGGTCCAGACCACGTCATCCCGGCCGATCTGACGCTTGAAGTAGCGGTTGGCCATCTCGCAGAGGTAATCGATCTCGGCGGCATCGATCTCGACCTTGCCGGCGTCGCCGTGGTATTCGAGGTCGGTGGTGCCGATGAGGGTGAATTCTTCCTGATAGGGGATGGCGAAGATGATGCGCTTGTCCGGATTCTGGAAGATATAGGCGTAGGGGTGATCGAACAGGCGCTTGACCACGATGTGGCTGCCCTTGATCAGGCGCAGGCTGCGGCCGGTCTTGGCCTGCGGCACGGCCTGCGCAAACCGCGCAGCCCAGGGGCCGGCGGCGTTGACGATGGCGCGGGCACGCACTTCTTCCTGTTGCACGCCGCCTGCATGCTGATGCTCCAGCACGGCATGCCAGATCTCGCCTTCGCGACGGGCACTGATGCACTTGGTGCGGGTGAGAATGCGGGCGCCGTGTTCCTGGGCGTCCATCGCGTTCAACACCACCAGACGGGCATCGTCGACCCAGCCATCGGAATAGACGAAGCCACGACGGTAGTCGCCCTTGAGAGGCTTACCGGCAGCGTGACGGGTCAGATTGGCGCCTTCGGAGGCGGGCAGGATCTCGCGCTTGGCGAGGTAGTCATACATGAACAGGCCGGCACGGATCATCCAGGCCGGACGCTGGTTGGCATCATGCGGCATGACGAAGCGCAGCGGCCAGATGATATGCGGTGCCGAGCGCAGCAGGACTTCGCGTTCCTGCAATGCCTTGCGTACCAGCTTGAATTCGTAGTATTCGAGGTAGCGCAAGCCGCCATGGATGAGCTTGGTGCTGGCCGAGGAGGTGTGCTGAGCCAGGTCATGCTGTTCGCACAGCAGCACGCGCAGGCCGCGACCGGCTGCATCGCGCGCGATGCCCGCGCCATTGATGCCGCCGCCTACCACCAAGAGATCATATTCGAGCGTCATTCGCCGCTTCTCCGTGTTGGTTCCGTATTGATGCCGTATTGAAACTGTCTTGAATGCCGCAGCGACACCGTATTGTTTCCGGGTTGCAACTGTATTGCTGCGGTATTGCGACTGTATTGGTGCCGTGTTGCTGCTTTTCGGGGGCTGTATTGCTTGTGTGCGGTCACCGTATTGCCGTCTCAGCGGTCCGCTGTGTTTGCGTGCAACAGCTGCCCGGCAAACTCACACTTTCCCGGGAGTTGCCATGGACCGTAAGATAAGCGACATCCCGAAAGTAAATCAACAATTATTTGTTGTTTTATGTTCGTTTATGTTTTTTAATGTTCATATCCGATCAAAATTGTTTCCCAAAAATCAACGGAATTCGACTCTTTCCATGCTCAATCCCAGGCAACAGACGCTGCTGGAATGCGTTCGCAAGCACGGCACCATCTCGGTGGAAGAGCTGGCGCAGCAACTGAACGTGACCACCCAGACCGTGCGCCGCGACGTCAAGGCGATGGTCGATGCCAGCTTGCTGGCGCGTTATCACGGCGGTGTAGGCCTGCTGTCCTCGACCGAGAACATTGCCTATCCCGAACGCCAGGTCATGCACGCCGAGGCCAAGCGCCGCATCGGCCGCACGGTGGCCGCGCGGGTGCCGGACGGCTGTTCGCTGATCCTCAATCTGGGCACCACCACCGAGGAGGTGGCGCGCGCCCTGCAGCAGCACAAGAACCTGCACGTGGTGACCAACAACCTGAACGTGGCCAATTCGCTGGCCAGCAATCCGGCGCTGGAGGTCATCATTGCCGGTGGCGTGGTGCGCGCGCGCGATCGCGGCATCGTCGGCGAAGCCACCATCGATTTCATCCGCCAGTTCAAGGTGGACATCGGCATCATCGGCATCTCCAGCATCGAGATGGATGGCGTGTTGCGCGATTTCGATGCCCGTGAAGTCAAGGTGGCGCAGACCATCATCGAACAGTCGCGCCAGGTCTGGCTGGTGGCCGATGCCAGCAAGTTCGGACGACAGGCGCTGGTGAAGATGGCGCATCTGTCGCAGATCGACGTGCTCTTCACCGATGCCCCGCCACCGCCGGAACTGGCCACCCTGCTGGCAGAGACGGATGTGGAAGTGGTGATCGCGAAGTAAGCCGGCCGCGCGCGCATGCTGCAAGGGCATGCGCTGGTGCACTCCCCTTGTTTTTCAACGATGGGCGACATGGATCAATCCATGCGCAATCATCGATTGTCGTCATGCGGCACGCGGAGGATATTGACGCTTGCAGGCAGGAACAACAGTCGGCCATTGCAGCACAAGGCCGCCGCCCTGCCCTGGCATCCCGTTGATCCCCCCGAGGAGTGCATATGACGCAAATGATGAAAGCGGCCGTCGTCCGCGAATTCGGCAAGCCCCTGTCGATTGAACAAGTGCCTGTCCCCACGCCGGGGCCGGGCCAGATCCTGGTCAAGTTCGAAGCCAGCGGCGTGTGCCATACCGACCTGCACGCGGCCCATGGCGACTGGCCCGTCAAACCCACGCCCCCGTTCATTCCCGGACACGAAGGCACCGGCTACGTCGCCGCGCTGGGTGCGGGTGTCAAGCACGTCAAGGAAGGCGACCGCGTCGGCGTGCCCTGGCTGCATACGGCCTGCGGCTGCTGTTCACCCTGCCGCACCGGCTGGGAAACCCTGTGTGCCGAACAACAGAACACCGGCTATTCCGTCAACGGCAGCTTTGCCGAATACGGCCTGGCCGATCCCAACTTCGTCGGCCACCTGCCTGCCGGACTGGATTTCGGCCCGGCAGCCCCCGTGCTGTGCGCGGGTGTGACCGTCTACAAGGGCTTGAAGGAAACCGAGGTGCGCCCCGGTGAATGGGTGGTCATTTCCGGCATCGGCGGCCTGGGCCACATGGCCGTGCAATATGCCAAGGCCATGGGCATGCACGTGGTCGCCGCCGACATTCACGAAGACAAGCTGGCGCTGGCCAGGAAGCTGGGCGCGGACCTCACCGTCGATGGCCGCGACCACAATGCGGTGGCCGAAGTCCAGCGCATCATCGGTGGCGCGCATGGTGCGCTGGTGACGGCGGTGTCGCCCAAGGCGATGGAACAGGCCTTCGGATTCCTGCGCGCACGCGGCACGATGGCGCTGGTTGGATTGCCACCGGGAGACATCAGCCTGCCGGTGTTCAATACGGTGTTGAAGCGCATCACCGTGCGCGGCTCCATCGTCGGAACGCGCCAAGACCTGGAAGAGTCGCTGGTCTTTGCTGCCGAGGGCAAGGTGGCGGCGCACTTTACCTGGGACAAGCTGGACAATATCAATGCCATCTTTGCGCGCATGGAAGAGGGCAAGATTGATGGGCGGATTGTGCTGGACTTGACCTGAGTCCCCGAAGCCGAGGTAGAGCAGCAACATCAAAAATGGCAGCCCCTGCCGGAAGCTGCCATTTTCAGTGCACCTGTAGCTCTCTCATCACTGAGACGACGATATCTGCCGTCACATCGGGATGCAGACCTCCCAAAGCCGATCCCGCCTGTGAGGATGACTCCGGTATTACTTCAAGATCGCAGCCACTGCCCTTGCGGCGACGGCCACATCCGCGGCCACACTGCTGGAGAGTTTCTGGAATGCGATGACCTGGCCTTCGGCCCCTTCCACAATATCCAGATTCAGACTGGTTCGTCCGACGATGCTCTCATCTTCCGGGATCGCTTTTACCTCCCATTCGACGATGCCGGAAAAACGACGGCCTCCGCTGAAATCAGACTTGCTCAGCGTTGCGGCAATCTGCAGCCTTCGGGCTTTTCCTTTATCGCTCTGGTAATACAGATCCACTGCATCCAGTCGCTGCTGTAGCGCCAGGGAAATCGCCGCCCGCAGTTCGTCGGGAAGCGGTGCCGTCCACCGGTCGGCAGATGCCGGGGTCATGCTTCCATCGCCGTGTCCAATCATGATGCGTGAGGTATTGAGCGCTTCCGCCGTCCTGATCGGTAGCACCTCAATGAGCAGCGCATCACTGTCGCGACTGGTGATATGACCCGAGTTCTTCATGTCGACATTCACATAGTTGGTCAGCGTGTGATACCGCATGCCGGTGCTGCTGCATGCGACCAATCCAATGGCCACTGGCAACGCAATCAACAGGCAAAGCAGTTTGCTCATCCGGCGGGCACCCAATGCGTGGTGCTGATGCCGATCTGGCCCATACTCCATCTCACCTCCACAAGTCACTTGAGTCGCTGACCAGCAGTGCAGCGAAAAGAACGATCAGCATACTCAGCGATGCCAGGGCGATGCCAGGCACCACGGATGCAATGAGGCTGACCTGGCTGATGGTCACCAGCATTCCGATGATGTACATCTGGATCATCGTGCAGGGCCGCATCCTGTTGAAGACGCGGACAATCCGGTAGCGGGAGATCGCTTTGGACGGCGCACCGCGTAGCAACCTGAGGGCCATCGACAGCATCTCCAGCAATGGATACACAATGGTGGTGATCAGCATGATGAGATACACCGGTCCAGATCCGGCGGAGTTGGTCAACGTCAGACATTCGATCATCGTGACGCTGACCACTGCGCGCCCGACCATCATGTCGGCAATCGGGAAGATGTTGCCGACGACGAGAAGGAACAGCGCAGAAAACACCAACGGCAATCGCAGGTCTGCCTTCATGCCAATGCTCTCGAGGAACTCACCTGCTTCGCCCGCTTGCACATGGATAGTCAAAGGTCGCCGTGCTAACGCAGTTGGACCAGCAGTGCCTTCGCACCTTTATCAATCCCTGCCTTGGAGGCACTGAGAGCGCCCATACTTGCCCCGATATCCCATGGCTTGGGATACTGCTTGGTGATGTAGGCCTTGAGCAGTCGCTTGTCCGAGGCGTCGTACACCTCGACCGAATAGATGATGGAACCACCGACGAGGGCCTCCCGGTCACGCGCATTCTGGACTGCGTTGTAGAGGCCGCCGCCAATGTCGAAACGGGTAAAGGTCGATATCACGGCGGTGTTGGTCTGCGCACCGGTCAGGGTGAGCTTGATCAACAATGTCTTGCGCGTGCCTGCATTGCTCAGGCTGAAGCGACTGCGCAACTCCTCGGCAAATTTCTGTTGCATGTAGTTGGCCAGCGTCGCCTTGTCTTCCTCGCTCATGCTACCGAACTGATTATCAGCGCCCCGATAGATGGTAACCGGCGGCAGGACCGCGGCCTCATAACTCGTCCAGTCGACAGCTTGCGAATAGGAAAAGGGGACACGACCGGTACTGTCTCCTTCATTGGCGGTCAATACCTTGGACGAGTCGATCCCCGTGTATTTCACGGGATCCGAACTCGCGCACGCGGTCAATATGGCGCAGACAAGCGCAACGAAGCACAGTCGCTTCACCGTATGGGAAGAACGCATGATGTATTTCCTTTGTGATGTCAGGCCTGGCCTCAATCGCATGAGCGAAGTCCGCAGCGCGGCGTGAAGTTGCCAGGATAGCCAGAGGTTAACGACCCATCGCCACCGATCAGGCTGGGGATGGGGCACGGCGGCTGCACTATGGCCATAGCGCAAGATCACTATAGCACCGAATTGCCTGTTTACATACCGTCCGGACGGTTTTTATTTTGAACGAGACCGATATGCCACGCAAGTGCCAGCGGCACCCGGCGACTCAGTGCTTGCGTGGCTTGGATTGTTGGGGAGAGTTCTTTGTCCAGCGCGACTCATCGAGCAGGAGATCAAAGCAGCGTTGCCGCTCCTGCTCGGAAAGTGGGCACATATTGAAGAGCGAGGTCCAGAGCAAGCCGCGCGCAGCGGTCCACCGGAGAATCGCCAGGTCAGGGTCAGCGGCCTCTTTGCGGATGGCCGCAACATGCTCGGCGTCGGTCATCTTGACTCCCTCCACGAGCGAGGGTTGCTCGCTGATGGCACCAAGAATGGCCAAGGCCACCGAATGCGGCTGTTTGGAGGCTTCACGCAGAACTGAAATCTGCATGGCCAGGGCAGGCTCGGAAGAATGCTTGCCCTCCCCGTCCAGGAACTCACGTGCGAAATGGCCGAAGTGCACACGCTGGTTGTCCAACAGCGCCACCAGCACAGCCTGCTTGGTGCGGAAATGATGCAGGACGCCGCCCTTGCTGATTCCGGCCTCTTTGGCAATGGCGTCAATCGTCAGCTTGTTTGCCCCGTCACGTGCGATCACAGAGAGTGCAGCTTGGATGATGAGCTGCCTCGATTTTTCCGAGCGTGTGGAGTTGTCCATTTCTTGAGCGTCAAGGCTGGCTGGCGAAGCCCGACACAATAGCCGTTTCTGCCGAGGGGCGCAAATGCTCCGGCTTCGCCCCACGAGGTCCGATCGGGATCAATGTCGGTCTCCTACCAGAATCCCAACACCTTCCACCACGCCATCCCCACCGTCGCAAACACCAGCAATTCCACCACCGCCATCACGAAACCCACGCCCCACCACTTGCCCATGGAGACGTAGCCGCTGCCGAAGATGATGGGCGAAGTGCCGGTAGCGTAATGGGTCAGCGTCATCATCACGCCCGATCCTGCGGTCATCATCAGCATGAAGGGCTCCACATACTGCGGCGGCAGCAATTGCGCGCCCACCGTGAGAAAGGCCAGCATCATCGCGCTGATGTGTGCCGTGGTACTGGCAAAGAAGTAATGCGACAGCACGAACACCAGCAGCAGCACGCCGGCCACGGCCATCCAGCCCATGCCGCTGGCGACGATGGCGGCCTTCATGCCTTCCGAGAACCACGCTACCACACCGGTCTTGTTCAACTGCTCGGCCAGCATCACCAGGGCACCGAACCAGACCAGCGTATCCCACGCGCTCTTTTCGGAGAGCACATCATCCCAGTCAATCGTACCTGTGATGATGAGCACGAACAATCCAACGAACGCCACCACCGTCGGATCAAGCGTGAAGGCCGCCCCCAACAGCATGGCCGGGACGTTGGCCCACAGCAGCAGCAGCAACGCAAAGGTCCCCAGCATCACCTTCTCGCCAGCCCCGAGCTTGCCCATCTTGTCGAGTTCGCTGCGGGCATAGTCCACCGCGTTGGGCGTGGACTTCAATTCCGGCGGCGAGAGCAGGTAGATCACCATCGGCATGATCAGCAGACACACCAGACCGGGCAGGAGCATGCACAGCGCCCAGGTGGTCCATGAGAGTTGCAGCGCATGACCGGTGGCCTTGGCCACGTAGTTGACCACCAGCGGATTGGGTGCGGTGGCGGTGAGGAACATGGCCGAGGTGATCGGGTTGGCGTGATAGTTGACCAGCGCCAGGTAGGTGCCGACCTTGTTCTGCGTGCCCTTGGCCGGATCGGAATCAAAGGCGTTGGCAATCGACTTCATGATGGGATGGACGATGCCGCCGCCACGCGCCGTATTGCTGGGCGTGAAGGGCGCCAGCACCAGTTCGCAAATCGCCAGGCCATAGCCGATGCCCACCGTGCGCTTGCCCAGCAGCGCGATGAACATCAGCCCGACACGCCGCCCCAGCCCGGTCTTCTTCAAACCACGCGAAATCAGGATGGCCACCACGATAAGCCAGATCAGCGGATTGGAAAAACTGGCCAGCGCATCGGCAATCGCTCCCTTGGAGGAAGTCGAGGTGACCTGCGAGAGCGAGACGATGACGATGGCCATCATCGCCATCACGCCGATGGGCATGACCTTGAGGATGATGGCCACGATGGTGGTGAGGAAGATCGCCACCAGCGCCCAGGCCTTGGGCTCCAGGCCGCCCGGACAGGGGGTGAGCAGCAGCAGGATCAGTACCGCCGTGGCAATCAGGGCCGGCACCAGCTTGAAGGGAACAGCGTCGTTGAAATACTTGAAGGTGGCTTTGAGTTGATTGAACATCGCATCATCCTGAAGACTATGAAAGCAAGATGGCCGCACAGCCTGTTGCCGTGTGGCCATCCTTGCGCCAGTATAGTCAGCCGGTCGCTGCGCCAGCGCCGGAGAGTGTGGATGTTTTGATCTACGCCAGCATTAAAGTGACTTTAATGCTCTTTGGCATCACCGCAGCGAGACGCCGTCATTCTCGGCCATGGCCGAACGGCAAGCAAGCGTGAGCGGTACAGTCGATCCGTCATGGACGCATGCCCGCGCATTTTGACCACAGCGGCGCCGCATTGTTATGATCCCGCCTATCACTCTAGGGGAATGGCAATGCAGCGCTGGACAATTTCGGTCGATGACGACCTGGCGGCAGAGTTCGACAGGTTCGTGGACAGCAAGGGCTATTCGAACCGCTCCGAAGCCTTCCGTGACCTGGTGCGCAAGGAACTGGGACAGACTGAACTGGAGGAGGGCAAGTCGCGCTGGTGCGTGGCCACCGTCAGCTACATCTACGACCACCATGAGCGCATGCTGGCCAACCGGCTGACCCAGCTGCAGCATGAGCATCACGACGTCGCCATCGCTTCCCAGCACGTCCACCTGGATCACGACAATTGTCTGGAGACGACGATCCTCAAGGGACGCGTGGACGAAGTACGCGCCTGCGCCGACGCGATCATTTCACAAACCGGCGTGCGGCATGGGAACGTCCACATCGTGCCGGTCGAGATGAAGAGGGAAAAATACGTGCGTGCCACCCACGGGCATGGCCACGTTCATTTTCATCCGAAGTCTTGACGCGCGCTCAGGGAGGCGCTCAGCGGATATCCGATGCGGGCGGCAGATCCAGTTCGTCATAGCGCCGCCACTTGTAGATCAGCAGCGATAGCAGCCAGGCGGCCACGAAGAGCCCGATGATGAGATAGCCGATCACGCCGAAGCTGTCGCTGAGCCGACCGATGAAGTCCCAGAAAGCACCCGACAATTCAAGCTTGTCCGCCATCAGCCCCAGCACTTCGATACTGCCCACCAGTACCGCTACCAGCACCGAGACAAAGGTGATGGTCATGTTGTAGTAGAGCTTGCGCACAGGCTTGACGAAGGCCCAGCCATACGCGCCCAGCATCAGGATGCCGTCGGTGGTGTCGATCAGCGACATGGCAGCCGTAAAGAGCAGCGGGAACAGCAGGATGGTCCAGATCGGCAATCCATTGGCCGTCTGGGTCGCCGAGATGCCGAGCAGGGAAATTTCGGTGGCGGTATCGAAGCCCAGCCCGAACAGGAAACCCAGCGGATACATGTGCCAGCTGCGCGTGATGAGCTTGAACATGGGCCGGAAAATGCGCGCCATGAAGCCACGATTGCCCAACAGCAGATCAACGTCTTCCTCAACGTAAGGTTTGCCACTGCGCAGGTCGCGGAATTTGCGCCAGACGGACCTGAGCACGATCAGGTTCAGCATCGCGATGAGCAGCAGGAAGAAGGCAGAGACCAGCGTCCCGATGATGCCGCCGATTTCATGGAAGGCTTCCATATGCGTCTTCAGGGCCATCGCACTCAGAGCCAGCAGCAGGCAGGCGAGAATGACCACCGTCGAGTGGCCCAGCGAAAACATCAGGCCGACGGCCACCGGCTTCTTGCCATCCTGCATCAGCTTGCGGGTCACGTTGTCGATGGCGGCGATGTGATCGGCATCCACAGCGTGCCGCAGCCCGAAACCATAGGCCAGAAACGCCGTCCCAAGCAGCAGGGGCGTCTGCCGGAACGCCAGATACGCCGCAATCCAGACGGCAACGTTGAAGAAAATCAGGAAGGCATAGATGCCAATGAGCTTGTTCCGCAGTTCGGGGGCGGCGTCATTGAGCACGGTGCGCAAGGATTGAAGCATGGCGGCCTGGCAATGGGCGGCTGGCTCCGGAAAGAGCGCCGACCTTCATATGATTAAAAAATAAATCATCATACTCTTTATCGCTGACCATGAGCTGACTGCACAGCTTGTGCCGATGGGATGACGGCAGAAAAGAGAACGCCCCGTTGCACAAGCTGCACAACGGGGCGCTTTCCAGGCATGCAGAAAATTCATGCCTGCATGTGCATCCATTCCTTGCGTGCCTGCTTCAGACGGGCCACACCTTCGATGATCTCCGCGGGTTGGGCGTTGGCGAAGGACAGCCGCCAGTGGCCCGCCTCGGCCCGGGTCGCGTAGAAGGCGCTGCCGGGCACGTACATCACGTTGTGGCGCACCGCCACCTGCAACAGCGCGCTGGCGTCCGTGCCATCCTGCCAGCTGGCCCAGATGAACATGCCACCTTCCGGCGCGATCAGCGAGAGGCCATCACCGAAGGCTTCGCGCAGGGACGACAACATGATCGCGCAACGATCGCGATAGGTGGCGATGATGTGAGGCAGGTGCTCCTCCAGATGACCGTCCTGCAGATAGCGCGCCGCGACCATCTGCATCCACGGCGCAGTACACAGGTCACCGGTCTGCTTGGCGATGACGGCCCGACGCAGGATCTCGCCGGGGCCACACATCCACCCGATACGCAAACCCGGTGCCACGGTCTTGGACAGGCTGGACAAGTAGACCAGCCAGTCGCGCGCGCCTTCGATCTCATGCGCGACCTGCAGCAGGGGCGGTTCGGCCTGCCCGGAGAAGCGCAGCTGGCCGTAGGGATCATCCTCGATCACGATGAACTGGTAACGCACCGCCAGCGCCAGCAAGTGGCGCCGCCGTGCCAGCGGCAAGGTGGCACCGGTCGGATTGGCAAAGCTCGGCACCAGGTACAGCAGCTTGGGCCGGGCGCCCGCCAGCAGCATGGCTTCCAGCGCACCGGTATCCATGCCCTGGCCATCACCGGGGATTTCCATCAGCTCGGCCCCGGCCAGGCGCAGGGCCTGGATCGCCGCCGGATAGCAGGGCCGCTCGATGACCACGCCATCGCCCGGTTCCAGCAGGATGCGCAACAACAGCTCAAAACCCTGCTGCGAACCGGTGGTCACGATCAGATCACCCCGATCGGCACCGCCGATGCGCTTGCGCGTGAGCTCCCTGAGCACCTGCGCCAGCTGCGTCGTGCCCTCGGTGGCGCCATATTGCAGACAGGCCGCAGCCGCGCTGTCGAGCAGGGTGGCGGCGCTCTTTGCCAGCCCTTGCGTATCGAACAGCGACGGCGCCGGATAACCGCCGGCAAAGGAGATCATGCCGGCTTGCTGCGTGTACTTGAACAGCTCCCGGATGGGCGAGCCCTGGGGCGACTGGAAGGCCGGACTGAAACGATAGGCTGCGGTCATGATCGACAAGGGCTTATTGCTCGATCATGCGGTTCCAGCGGTTGTTCCACTCGGAGCGCTTTTCGTTGACGGTGTCCCAGTCCACGGTGTTGAGGTTCCTGGTCAGCACTTCGCTCTTGCCCAGCTTGGCTTGCGCGGCCTCCGACAACGGCACGTTGCGGTTGACCGGAATGGAGTTGGCCAGTGCCATGCTCTTGGCCTGTACCGCCGGGGTCAGCAGGTATTCCAGCAGCTTCTGGGCCAGTTCTGGCTCGCTGTTGCCCTTGATCGGGCAGGCGCCGGTCATGAGCAGCACGCCGCCTTCCTTGGGGGTGGCGAATTCGGCCGGGATGCCCTTGTCCTTCAGATTGGCGATACCGGTCACGGTCAGAGGGAAGATGGCCGCTTCATTGGTCTGCACCATCTCGGAAATCTTGGCCGAGCTGGAGAGGTATTCGATCACGTTGGGGCCGATGGTGCTGCCCCATTTCTTGAAGCCGGGATCGACGTTCTTGTCAGTGCCGCCCACCAGACGGTTGAACATCATGAAGCCATACAGACCGAAGGTGCTGGCGGAGATGGATTGGAAGACCACCTTCTGCTTGTACTTGGGATCGGCAAAATCCATCCACGAGGTCGGTGCCGGCCAGCCCTTCTCGGCGAACAGCTTCTTGTTGTAGCCGATGCCGAGCACGCCCATCTCGATGGCCACGGCCTGGTCATTGGCCAGACGCGCGAAGGGATAGACGTCCTTGAGCACGGCGGCGTCCTTGACCTTCTCGCACAGGTTCATGTTGATGGCGCGGTACATGATGCCGTCATCGAGGAAGGCCACGTGCATCTGCGGCTTGTCGCGCTGGGCCTGCATCTTGGCGATGATGTCCGAAGAGGTGCCGGGCACCACCACCACCTTGACGTTGTTGGCCTTCTCGAAGTCAGGGAAGATCGAGGCGGTGTAGTTCTTTTCCATCGTGCCGCCGTTCATGCCGACGTAAATGGTCTTGGTCTGCGCCTGCGCGCCCGTGGCGAGCAGGGTCGCGGCGATTGCACAGGTGACTGCCAGGGTCTTCATCTTCATTACTGCACTCCTTGCCGGTTTGCCGTTGTGGATCCCGCTTGCGCGGGCGTGGGTCGTGGGATGCCCTGCCGGATCCCTTGTGGTGGAGCTGGGATCCGGCAGGGGTGCTGCATGTTTCCAGGGGAATGAGCCGGTGGACTTCGCCGTCGCTCAGTCGATGTCGAACTTCACGCCCTGCGCCAGCGGCAGGGTCTTGCTGTAGTTGATGGTGTTGGTGGCGCGGCGCATGTAGTTCTTCCAGGCGTCGGAACCGGATTCGCGGCCCCCGCCGGTTTCCTTTTCTCCGCCGAAGGCACCGCCGATTTCCGCACCGCTGGTGCCGATGTTGACGTTGGCCAGACCGCAGTCGCTGCCGGTAGCCGAGACGAAGAGTTCGGCCTCGCGCATGTCATTGGTGAAGATGGCCGAGGACAAGCCTTGCGGCACGGCATTGTTCATGGCGATGGCCTCGCTCAGTTCATCGTACTTGACGATGTAGAGAATGGGCGCGAAGGTCTCGTGGTGCATGATGGCGGTCTGGCCCGGCATGGTGACCAGGGCCGGACGCACGTACCACGATTGCTGGCCCATCACGTCCACGCGTTCGCCGCCGGTGACTTCACCGCCCTGCGCACGCGCCTGCGAGAGCGCCGCCTGCATCGCATCGAAGGCGGCCTGATCGATCAGCGGGCCGACCAGGGTGTCGCCCTGCAACGGATCACCGACCTTCACGCTGGCGTAGATGCGCTTGATCTGCGCCACCACCTGATCGTGGATGCTGCTGTGAACGAACAGGCGGCGCAGACTGGTGCAGCGCTGGCCGGCCGTGCCCACCGCCGAGAAGGTGATGGCACGCAGCGCCAGGCTCAGATCCGCCGAGGGCGCCACGATCATGGCGTTGTTGCCGCCCAGTTCCAGCAGGCTGCGACCCAGGCGCTCGGCCACGACGGTGGCGACCTTGCGGCCCATGCGCACACTGCCGGTGGCACTCACCAGCGGCACGGCTGCCGAGCGCGACAGGGTTTCGCCCAGATCGGCACCACCGATGAGCAGGCCGCACAGCTGCGCCGGCACCAGGTTCGGACGCTGCGCCGAGAAACGCGCCACAGCCTTGGCAAAGAGCGCCTGTACGGCCAGGGCGGTGACAGGCGTTTTTTCCGAAGGTTTCCACACCACGGCATTGCCGCACACCAGTGCCAGCGCGGCGTTCCACGCCCACACCGCGACCGGGAAGTTGAAGGCGGTGATCACGCCCACCACGCCCAGCGGATGCCAGGTTTCCATCATGCGGTGGCCGGGCCGCTCGGAGGCGATGGTCAGGCCATGCAGCTGGCGCGACAGGCCGACGGCGAAGTCGCAGATATCGATCATTTCCTGCACCTCGCCCAGGCCTTCGGAGAGGATCTTGCCGGCTTCCTGAGTCACCAGGGCACCCAGTTCATCGCGATGCTCGCGCAGCACTTCACCCAGCACGCGCACCAGTTCGCCGCGCACCGGCGCCGGCACTTCGCGCCAGGCCAGGAAGGCTTGTTGCGCACCGGCGATGGCGGCTTCAGCGTGGGCCGGCGTCTGCGCCTTGAGTTGCGCGATGATCTCGCCATCGCGCGGCGAGCGAATCACCAGATCGTTGCCGGCGTAGGCCGAGAAGTCGGCTCCCAAGGTGGAGAAGATGCGTGGAGAAGACATGGGATTCCCTTGAAAAGTGGAGTGGGATGGGTCTGGAACGGTGCAGTATAAGGACAGCAAGTGCCATTGTTAAAACCAAAAATATTCACCACATCATGAGTTTTTGGAATGCACCGACCTGGCGCGCGAGAATCGACGGGGATGAGCAAGGATGGTGCGGCGCATCACTTCATATCGCCCGGAAGCGCCGGTGGAACGGGCGTTCCGGCGCCGATGCCGGGGCCGCTCGGGAGGCCGCTTGCGCGCCATTCACGGCGCGCCGGGAGGATCACCAGCGCGCGCATGCAAACCGCGCGGGCATGAGTTTTAGTCAGCCTGGGAAATTCGCGCACCGAATCGATGCACATGCACGAGGGGCCTCACCCTCCCTGCGCTTCGCTCAGAATCCACTCACGGAACTTGAGGATGGCGGCCTTGCCGGCATTCTTTTCGGGATAGACGAGGTAATAGGATTGCGGGCTCTTGACCGCCAGCGCGAAAGGCACATGCAGTTGCCCCAGGCTGATCTCGGTCTCGACCATGAACTTGGGCATGAGCGCCACGCCCATGCCGGCCACGGCGGCCTGGATGACCATGGCCAGTTGCTCGAAACGCGGCCCCGACAAGGCATTGGGGCAATCCACGCCGACGTGGCGGAACCAGTCCTGCCACGCCTGCGGACGCGTGGTGTGCTGCAGCAGCGTGACGTTGGCCAGGTCATCCACCGTGCGCAGACGTTCGGCCAGCGCCTTGCTGCAGACCGGCACCACTTCCTCGCCCATCAGGCGCACCATGACCGTATCGGGCCAGTCGGGTTCGCCAAAGTGGATGGCGGCATCCACCTGGCGCGTATTGAAATCGAAGGGCAGCACTTCCGTGCTCAGGTTCAGCAGGACGTCCGGATGGGCGGCGGCAAACTTGGCCAGGCGCGGAATCAGCCACTTCACGCCGAAGGTCGGGAGGATGGCCAGGTTGAGCACGCTGGCCAGGCTGTTGTAGGTCATGACCTGGAAGGTCGCCATCTCGATCTGCTTCAGGATGGTGGAGACCTGGGACGCATAGTCGCGCCCGGCCTCGGTGAGGATCAGGCGGCGGTTGATGCGCTCGAACAGCTTGACGTTGAGGTACTCCTCCAGGATCGCCACCTGGCGACTCACTGCGCCCTGCGTCATGTGCAATTCATTGGCCGCCTTGGTGAACGACATGTGCCGTGCCGAGGTGTCAAAGGCAATCAGGCAGGACGTTGACGGGATGAAACGACGCATGGGACGGATGCCGCTGGCTGAAGGCGGGGCAGAAGATGACGGACCCCGCACTATAGCAAATGGTCCGCCCTCCTCTCCAGCGTGGCCGGCACGCGTCATGTGAAACGCGTATTGCCCAGCAGGCAGTGCGGATCGAACACCGCTTGCACACGGCCGGCCAGTGCGCGTTGTGCGGGCTGCGTGTAGCGCTGGTAGTAATGCTGGTTGAAGGGACCGATGCCATGCTCGGCGCTGAAGCTGCCTTGGTAACTTTTTGCAACCAAGTCATAGAGCGCGGTGCGCAAGGCTTCGATGCGTTCCGGCGGGAACTGCGGCTGATGTGCCGGTGCGATGGCGAGGTTGAAGTGCACGCCACCGTCGCCCCAGTGACCGAAGTCGAATACCTCGGCACCGGCGAAGTCACGCGCCACCAGGGCCAGTGCTTGCGCGCGGAAGGCCGGCATGCGCGAGCGCGAGACCGAGATGTCGAAGGCGACGATCTTGCCTTCCTGCTTGACGCTGTCGCTGATGGCATGGCGCAGACGCCACAGCGTCTCGGGCTTGTCGACTACGGCATCGACGATGGCATCGTCGAAGTGACGCTCCAGCCAGGCCATGAAAAGCTTGTCGAGATCGAAGTGCTCGCTGGCCTGCGAGGACGAACTCACTTCCACCAGCAAGGCATAGTCCGGAATTGGATCAAAGGGTGCGTTCACCTGCGGCAGGTGGCGCAAGACGGAGGCCAGCGCATTGCGCGAGATGCCCTCAAAGGCCGAGAGGAAATCGGCGAACTGTGTCTGGGCATCCTGCAGCAGGCGCAAACCCGCTTCCAGCGAGGCCGGCACGATCAAGGCGGTAGCGCGCTGGCGCGGCAGCGGATGCGCGCGCAGCACCGCCTGGGTGACGATGCCATAGCTGCCGGCCGTGCCGATGAAGAGCTGTTTCCAGTCCGGGCCGGTATTGTTCTTGTGCAGGCGGTTGCCCATCTCCAGCAGTTCACCGGGCGGCTGCATCAACAGGGCTTGCAGGCCCAAGGTGTTGTGGCGCACGTCGCCATAGCGGATCAGGCGCGCGCCGCCGGTGTTGGCGGCCAGCATGCCGCCCACCGAGGGATCGGCTCCCAGGTCGATGGGGAAGCACAGGCCGTGCGGGGCCAGCGCCTGGTTCAGGTCCGACAGGCGGGTGCCGGCCCAGGCCTGGACCACGCCATCGACCGGATCGATATCGATCACGCCCTTGATGCGCTCCATGCTGAGGATTAGTTGCAACCCTGAACTATCAGGCGAAGCCGCACCGACCAGGCCGGTGTTGGCGCCCTGCGGGATCAGCCGGATATTCTCGGCGGCGCACAGGCGCATGAGCTCGGCGGCCTCGGCCACATTGGCCGGACGCGCCACGCACAGGGCCTGTCCGGCCCCATAGCGCGGGCCGTGCTCATAGGGCTGGCGCTCGGGCGCAGAGGTGATCAGGCCGGCGTTGCCCAGCAGGTCCTGCAGGCGCGCCAGCGCGGCGTCAGCAGACACTGGCCGCCTCGTCGCTGGCCGCACCGGGGGCCACCGCCTCGGTCATCTTGAAGATGCCTTGCGCGTTGCCGCTGTCAAACGTCAGGTCCAGCTTGCGCTGGCCGGCCTCGTCGGCGAAATAGTCACGCGAGATGAATTCGTAGAACGAACCCGGCACGGTGACGGCGACCGGCTGGCCATCCTCACCCTGCAGCTGGTAATCGACCTTGACCGCACGGAAGGCGGTCTGGCGCACGCGGCCATTGCGCGAGACTTCCACCTGGTCCTTGATGGGACGGCCCAGCTGGCGCTGGCGTTCGGCGGTGGCGACCACGTCGGTGACGCGGTCGGTGGCGTGATTGAAGGCGTTCCCCTCGGTGGAGATCCAGGCCATCTCGGCGGATTCGGCCTTGAGCGTTTCGTATTGCGCCAGGGTCGGCAGGTCGTGATGGCGGGCGAAGCACTTGAGCATCGCGGGCAGCAGGCGCCTGGCCTCGTCCATGCCCAGCTTGCCTTGTGCGGAGAGCTTGGCCAGGAGGGCCAGCACCTCATCGGAGAGCGGATTGCGCGAGGTGGCCAGCACGGCGTCGACGGTCTGCTGGAATCGGGGCGAGAACTGTTCCGGATGCAGTTCGCTCACGAAGAACTGGGCGATCTGTTCGGCGTCGTCGATGTGGGTATAGACGCGGCCGGTCATCTTGATGCGCGCCAGCGGGTAGGTGCCGGTCTGCTGGTAGCCCAGCGGCAGCAGCACGCTGGTGAAGAGCGTCTCGCCATCGGGGAAGCCGCTGTCGCGGCCCAGGCGCACGGTACGCACGGCACCGTGGTCGAAGCAGATCTTCACGCCCTCGCGCTCGGCATCGGCCACGTAGTCACGACCGGTGGCGACCTGTTGCAGCAGGCCTTCGAAGAGCAGCATGTTCAGGGCCTGCGCCAGTTCCAGGCGCGAGACCTCGGCGGCTGCCGGACGCAGGGTCGAGGCAGGGACTTCCAGGCGCGCGAACTGGCGCTGCACCAGGGCCTCGTCGCCGTAGTGGGAAAGCAGGAGTTGATGGAGATTGCTGTGCTGCGCGGAGATCGTCATTTGCGTGCCTTTGACCGGGTGACTATGAGATAGCCTCATGGTAAGGGCAGCTTGGGGTCGGAATAAAACGATTATTTCTGAGGCTTCAATGCCTTTTACTCATGCAAGAGGGGACTATGGAGAGACGAACACGGACCCGCGCGGGACTGGCGGGAGCCGTTGATGCCAATGTCGATCACGATGCCGAGCAGATGCCTGATCTGTCCATTGACGGTCGTCCCGGAGAGGAAAGTCGGGTGCATCCTGCGATGGTTCGGCATCGCCCTCTTCCCTCTACAGTGCTGCACACCGAAAACCCCCTCCACGGTGACGCAGCGCCGGCGCGAGCTTTCGCCCGCAGTGCCCCCCGACACCTGACCGACAGGGAACGACAGGGGAACTGTATTACAAGCAGGACAATTTGATTAGCCGTCCTTTTACGAATGAACTCGTTAATCAAATTGAACAATGCGAAGAGAGTCTGACCTCACCGCGCCGGCCGATCTCCGTCTTCAGGCGGATGCCGACGTGCGAAATATTCCTCGATCTGCGCAATGCAGGCCAGGATCTTGGCGGGCACCGCGTCACGGTGGCGGGTGGTGATGAAGGCCCAGAATCCCTCCAGTGACCACTCCGGCAGCACCTCGACCAGCCGCCCTGCCTCCAGATCGGCTTGTACCTTGCTGCGCAGGAAGCGGCCGATACCGTGTCCCTGGAGCGCCAGCTGCCGCACCGAACGTGCGTGGTTGGCGGTGATGCGTGGACTGAGCCGCATCTGCGCGCACTGCCCGGTGCGATGGTGGAGCGTGAGCTCGACGATGGCATCGGGCGCATGGGGGGTGAAGAACAGCATCTGCTGTTGCAGCAGATCCTCGGGGCGACGAATCGGTGGCCGCCCCGTCAGGTAGGCCGGTGCCGCGCACAGCACGGCTTGCATGCGGGCCAGCGGGATATCGGCGGGGCCGGGTGTCTTGCCAACGCGCAGGGCCAGGTCGACGCTGTGATCCATGAGATCGACGTTGTGATCGCAGACGTCGATGCTGATGCGCAGCTGGGGATGGCTGCGGATGAAATGTTCCAGGGCGGGCACCAGGTATTCGGGAGCCATGAAGCTGGAGGCGGCGATACGCAGTTCACCCACCAGTTCCTTGTGCAGGCTCTCGGTGGCATCGCGGGCCTCGTTGGCCAGAGCAACGATGCGTGCGCAGTGGGCATAGAAACCCTGGCCGGCTTCGGTCAGGCTGAGCTTGCGGGTGGTCCGGTGCAGCAGGGTGGTACCGAGAATGGATTCGAGCGCACTGATGTGCTGGCTGACCGAGGAAGAGGTCAGTCCCAGTTCGCGAGCGGCCTTGGAAAAGGCCCCCAGCTCGACGACGCGGGAGAAAATCACCATGCGGGGCAGGTAATCCATGGCGTGGTTTTTCATCTTGGCACGGTAGGAGGTCGATGAGTCAGAGTGCGCCAACTATAGCGCGCGCAGAGGTAGGATGAGCAGATGAGCTGAGTGGGAGATTGGGGCCTGTTTCCTGTTTGGCAGGAGAGATGGGGGGCGCGATGAGATAGTCACGGAACTCACCGAGATCATCGATCCGCACAGGCTGATGAGGATGCCCGGCATGGTGAGAGGAAGCGCCAAAGTCATCTGCGAAAAGCCCGGACCAAAGATGATCACTTCCCCGGCACCGCCATCTGTTGCGCAACATGCGCGAAGGCATTACAGCCATCGGGGTGTGCTGGAACCATGCCGACCTGGATGAATTGCAGCAGCTGCCGTATCGCCATGACAAAGGGAGGGTGAGGCGGTAAGGAGTCAATATCATGCGCATCATAGAGATGACATTAAATCATATAAGGTTACATCTATAATACAAACAATGAATGATAGACGAACATAGATAATTCATTAACCCTTATAATGTCACATCTATGAACGGAGAAAAGCATGCCCAAGAAACTCTCCACGGCGCAAGACTGGCCAACGCTGGTACAGGAACGTCTGACGACCTGGGGCAAATGTATTGCCACCCAGCGCCTGCGCCAGCGCATCACTGCCAATGATCTGTCTGCCCGGCTGGGAATCTCGCGGGTGACGCTGGCCAGGATGGAAAAAGGCGATCCCGGTGCCGGCGTGGGCGCCTATCTGACTGCGCTTCTTGCGCTGGGCCTGTTCGACCAGGCCGTACCGGCATTGCCTGCCGAGCTTTGGCAAGGAGACTACGGTCAGCGTGTCAGAACCAGCCGGGAGAAAAAGGGAGCCGACGACGATGACTATTTCTAAACCGGTCTATGTCTATCTGCAGCGTCCCGACAATGGCCAGTGGGTCACCGTTGGCCGGTACAAGACGGGCGGTCCTGGCGAAGGATTTTTCAGGTATGCCCCCTCTTACATCGAGGCCGGGCATACCTGGACCATTGACCCGCAGAACTTGAAGTTTTTGCCGGATAGGGATTTCCGGGCACAACGGTATCAAGGTCTGCATGACGTGTTACGCGACGCCTGCCCGGATGCCTGGGGGCAAGCGCTGCTGCGCCGCGCGCACAATCTTTCGGAAGATGCTCCGCCGCTGCAATACCTGCTCAAGGCCAGCAATCTGGACCGCTGGGGGGCGCTCGCCGTGGGCACAAGTACCAAGCCGCCCGGTGCGCAAATCAACACGCCTGGCCTGCCTCAACTCAATGAGGTGATTGAAGAACTGGCAGCACTGGCGGAGCATCGTCCTGCCATCCGTGCCAGCCTTCGCAAACGGCTGGTCCAGACCGCCAGCGTCGGCGGTGCGCGGCCCAAGGCGACGGTGCGAGGCGACAACGGCCAGTTTTGGCTGATCAAGCCGGAGATTGCCACAGACGCTGGCCCTGTTCCCCTGCTTGAGCACGTCGGGCAGCAATGGGGTAGGGCCAGTGGATTGCACTTTGCCGAAACCGTCTATCACGCCCAAGCCGGCGGCAGAAAGACGGTACGGGTTCTCAGGTTTGACCGCACAGGTCAGCAACGCCACATGTGCGTGAGCGCCGCCTCCTTGCTGCAGGCTGAATATCCGGGGCGTCACGAGACGGACCGCTGGAGCTATCCGCGTCTGGCCGAAGAACTCAGGTTGGCGGGTGCGCCAAGTGAAGACCGTATCGAACTGTTTGGGCGCATGGTGTTCAATGCCGTCTGCGGCAACGATGATGACCATGTGCGCAATCATGCGATCGTCTATCAGGAAGACGAACGCCGCTGGCGCCTCGCACCCGCGTTTGACGTGGTGCCGAACCCGGTGGAAACGCCCGCCCGTCTGCACATGCAGCTATCACAGGGGCGCTTCGACATTTCCCGAGACGCCGTTCTGGCTGACGCCCATCGTTTCGGATTTGCCAGTCGCGAGGAGGCCGCAACTTGGCTCGACAAGCTGCTGGTACGCATCACGGCCAGCTTTGACGAGCTTGCAGATTGCCTCGATCAGCAATGGCAAACCCTGCTGCGCGAACGCTTGTCTCAGCAGGTCGCCCTCCTGAGCGGACGGCCACAATGCCACGACAGCTAGAAGCTAACGGAGAGACAGTCGCAAAGGCAGTTTGACGCTGGCCGACGCACGCGTCTCTCGCTCAGGCTCAGGCGGCTTGCGACAGCGTCGGCTGGCCGGCCTGGGTGCGCAAGGCCGTGATGTGATCGAACAGGTAGCGCGCATCACGGTCGATGCCCGAGAAGCGACCCGATCCCCAGGTGTATTGCCACGGCAAGCCGAGGAAGTACAGACCGGGGGCAGCCGTCACGCCGCGCTCATGGCCGGGATAGCCACGACCGTCAAAGATGGGCTCGGCGATCCAGCTGAAATCGGTACGAAAACCAATGCACCACACCACCGCCGAGATGTCGCGCCCGCGCAAATCCAGCGTGCGCAGTTCCTCTGCCGGAGGCTGCCACACGGGCACGTAGCGCGCCTCCGTGGGCGCCTCGATCTGCTGCGCGGCGATGAACTTGTCGATGCTGTCCTTGATGCTTTCGGAGACCGCATCGGCTTCGTCGAGATAGCCCTTGAGACCGCCACCGAAACGTACCACGTCGCCTTCCAGTCCTTCGAACTTGCCGTAGAGCTGCATGCCTTCCAGCGCGAACTTGCGCAGGTCGATGTCGCGTCCGCCATCGCGCCCGGTCACGTAGTGATTGGTCTTCTCGCGCACGCCCGTGCCCAGCGGGTGCTGGTCCACGGGGAGATCGTAGTACTTCATCTTGTCCAGCCATTCCACCACGTCCTTGCCGCGATAGGTGCGCGCCACGCGCGGTGCCTCACCCACGCCGAGGTGCACGCGGCGACCGGCCAGGTGCAAGTCTTCGGCGATCTGGCAGCCGGACTGGCCGGTGCCGACCACCAGCACTTCGCCCTCCGGCAACGATTGCGCATTGAGGTACTGGCTGGAGTGGATCTGCACGATGTCGGCCGGCAGGCGCTCGGCCGCGCGCGGCACCACCGGGATATGATAGCCGCCGACGGCGACCACCACCTGATCGGCCGTGTAGGCGCCATCGCTGGCGGTGATGTGCCAGCGCTCGCCCACGCGCCGGAGCTTCTCGACGGTCACGCCTTCGCGCACCGGTGGCTGGAAGCTGGCTACGAAGCCATCGAGGTAGGCCACGATCTCGTCTTTCTTCATGAAACCGTAGGGATCGTCGCCGCGATAAGGATAGCCGGGCAGATTGCATTGCCAGTTGGGCGTGACCAGGCAGAACGTGTCCCAGCGCTCATGGCGCCAGGCGTGGCCGACCCGGTGTTTTTCCAGCACCAGGTGATCGATGCCGGCCTGCTTCAGGTACCAGCTGATGGACAGGCCAGCCTGGCCGCCGCCGATGATGATGACGCCGTGATGGCGCGCTGCGCCTTGGGCTTGGGTGGACATGGTGTTCCTCTTGCAGTGATGTCGTGTTGAATGGAAAGTCGGTGACGAGGTGATCAGGGCCTGATCAGGGAATGAAGGACTCAACCCGGACCACGGGATCGGCAGTGCTCTCGAAGCGAGCCGCCGTTTCTTCGATGCGGCGCAACTGGTCCAGCGCCGATGAGCAGGCAAAGCCATACTTCTGCCGCACCCGCTCGCTGCCGATGTTCAGTGCCGTGGCACTACGCTCGACGAACTCGGCCAGGGCATAGGTGCGGCCAGCCTCCAGGTGTTCCTTGACCACCAGCGAAGGCGAGTAGCAATCGGTGACGGTATCGTCCGGCCAGCGGACACGAAAGTGCATTTCAGGCATGGTGTTCCTCTTGGAATGAGGCCGCTGCTGGACAGCGGCTGATGAAATTTTCATAAAGCGTCACATGGCGGCTTGCCGAGCGCGCCCACGAAAAACGCGCGCACACGTCCGCACCCGCCTCCACCATGGCCATGCGCGCAGCCGGGTCCAGTGCGTGGGCGATGCCCGCAGCAATCGCAGCGGGATCATTCGGATCGACCCAGGCACAGCAGTCGCCATCGAGATATTCGGTAAAGGGCGCGATGCGCGAGACCACCACCGGCACGCCGCTGGCCATGGCCTCCAGCACCACCAGGCCGAAGCCCTCCTTCAGGGAAGGAAACACCAGCGCATCGGCACAGCGGAACAGTGCAGGCATGTCGGCATCCGCCACCTCGCCCAGAATGCGCACGACCCCGGCAGGCAGGGACGCTGCCTCCAGCTCGGCCTGAAACGCGCGCTGGTAGCCGGCGTGATCGAGCACGCTGGCGCCGCCCGCAATGACCAGTTGCGCCTGCGGGTAGACGCGGCGCAGGCGCAGGAAGGCCTGCAGGATGCCCAGCGTATTCTTGCGCGGCTCCACGCCGCCCACGGCCAGCAGCAAAGGCGCACCGACCAGGCCAAGCGACTGACGCAGAGTCTGCTCATGCAGCCCCTGGCGGGGAGCGTAGCGTGCCATGTCGACGCCATTGGCGACCAGCTCGGCACGGATGCCGTGCTCGCGCTGCAGGATGTCCTGCCAGGTGCGGCTGACGCACAGCACCAGGTCGGCAGCGCGATAGCCGCGCTCCTGCCAGTCATGCAGCCGCACATCGTCGAACTGGTCGAGATGGTGTACGGTGCGCACATAGCCGTCGATCACGCCGCGCTCCGTCAACGTGGCCAGCGCATTGGCGCTGATGGAATCCTGGGCATGGCAGATATCGAAGCGCGCCATGTCGATCTGCTCGAAGCAGTGCAGGTAATCATCGATGCGCTGGCGCACCATGTCGGCCACGTCCGCGCAATACACCGGCCCCGGCACCGCATGGAAGGTGCAGGCGGCGCGCCGGAACAGTCCACGGCCGCGTGCATCGGGCGCGAACAGCGTGGTCTCGTGACCCAGCGCCTGCAAGCTCTCCGCCAGTTGCAGCGCATGCACCACGCCGCCGCGCGGGTTGACGGAATGGGTCAGCATGGCGATGCGCAGGTGTGATGACAGCTGCATTCATGCCTCCCGGCGCAAAGCGCAGCCGATCAGCGCTTCGTCATTGAGATTCCAGAACGGCAGGCGCTGCCCTTGCATGCACAGATCGAGCTGGCCGCTGTCGTCGATGCGCCCGATGGAGGCGGCCGCGATGTCGCGTGCCGCAAAGCGCGCCAAGACCTCAGGCAGGTCATCGTCGGCCACGCTGAGCAGAAAACCGTAGCTGGGGAAAGCCGTGAGCCAGCGCGTGAAATCCACTCGCGGCGGACAAGGCAAAGCATCCAGGTCAATCACCGCACCCTTGCCGGAACACTCCAGCAGCATCAGGGCGGTACCGATCACGCCGGCCATGCTGATGTCCTTGGCGGCGCGCGCCAGGCCCTGCTCGGCCAGTTCGGGCAGCAATTCAAGGTCGGCGCGCAGGCGCTCGGCGGGCGCGCCGGTACTGGCGTTCCAGTAGGCATAGGGTTCCTGGAAGCGGCCGCGCAGATCGATGGCGGCCACCAGGTGTTCTCCGCTGCGGGCATCGAAACTGGTCAGCAGGCGCCTGGCCCGGCCGATGATGGACACCGACAGCTGCTCGCGGTCATTGCGGCGATTGCTGTGCCCGCCCACCAGCGGTACGCCATACACGCGCGCCCCCTCGGTCAGTCCGGCGAGGATGGGCTGCGCGGCCTCGCCGCCACGGCTCCACAGGGCATCGACCACCGCCAGCGGACGGCCGCCCATGGCGTAGATGTCGCTGACGTTGACCATCACCCCGCAGTAACCGGCAAACCACGGCTGCTGTTGGACGAACTCGTTGATGAAGCCTTCGATGGCAAAGAGCAGGTAGCCATCGCCATCGGGAATGGCTGCGCAATCATCGCCCACGGCCAGCGTATGGCCCTGGTGCTGCATGGCCGGCGCCAGCGGCAAAGCCTGCACCACCGCGTCGATATCGCGCTTGTGGGCGATGCCGCGCGAGGCGCGCAGATCCTGCACGATCTGCGCCAGCGAGGACGAGGTGTCGCGCGCGTTCATGGCCGGCGCTCCTCGCGGCCACCCACCAGGAAACCGATATCGCCGTCACTGATGGGCGGATAAAAGCCCAGGTCCGCCTGCATCTGATGATGCGGCAGCCCGTGCACTTCGATCTCGGCCAGGGTGTGCCAGTGCAGACGCCGGAACAGCTCTGCATTCTGGCTCTGCACCTGGGCCAGGAAAGTATGGCAACCATGCGCATGGGCGGTGCAGACGGCCAGCCTGATGAGGCCGCTGCCGACCGAACCGATACGGCGCGCATGCTGCGCCACGGCCAGGCGCGAACCGTGCCAGACACCTGCCGCAGATTCGTGGATGCGCACCGTTCCTACGACTTCACGACAACCGTCATCGTGTTCCAGCACGGCCACAATGGGCATGGCAATGTCATCGATGGCATCGGTATCATCGTCGCGGAAGACCCCCTGCTCGGTGCAGAAAACGTCACGGCGCAAGCGACGTGCTTCTTCGCGCTCCCACCGGTCCAGCGCCAGCTTGATGCGCACGCCGCGGGCCTGAACTTCCTGTGCCAGTGCGTTTTTTTCGGCTACGTCGCTCATGTCATTTCCTTTCGAACGCAGACAGAGATGAACAGGCGCCGCACTTGCCGCAACCTGCCTTGGCATCGCCTGAGCGCATGCCGGCGTTCTCCAGCATCTCTGCCAGCGGTGCGAGCAGGCGGCGCATGGCGGCGGCATCGGGGGAAGGATGGTCTTCTAACGGCGTGCCCGAGATGGGTACGAAGGGCACCACGAAGGGATAGACGCCCAGCGCGATCAACTGCTCGCTCATGCGCAGGATGGCCTCGTCGCTGTCGCCCAGGCCGGCCAGGATGTAGGTGCTGACCTGGCCACGCCCGAAGACCTCGACGGCGGCAGCAAAGGCGTCCATGTAGCGTTGCACCGGCACGGTGGCCTTGCCCGGCATGATGCGCTGGCGCACCTCGGGCGTGACCGCCTCCAGGTGCATGCCCAGCGTATCGATGCCGGCATCGTGCATGCGCCGGAACCAGGCATCGTCGTCGGGCGGCTCGCACTGTCCCTGGATGGGGAGGTTCACCGCCGACTTCACACCGAAGGCGCTTTCGCACAGGATCTGCGCGCCCCGGTCCGTGGCATTGGGCGTGCCGGTGGTCATGACCATGTGCCTGACGCCATCCAGCAACACTGCCGCGCGCGCCACTTCACCGAGTTGCTCGGGGGTCTTGCGCAGGATGGTGCGGCCGGCCGCGAGCGACTGCCCGATGGCGCAGAACTGGCAGGACTTGCGGCGGCTCTCATAGCGGATGCAGCTTTGCAGGATAGTGGTGGCCAGCACGTCGGCGCCGTGCAGGGTAGCGATCTTGCCGTAGGGGATGCCGTCGAAGGTCTGCATCTTGTAGAAGCGCGGCTGGCGCGGGAAGGACACCACGCCCACCTCCACGCCATCGCGCAGGATGCGCGAGGCGCCATCCGCGCCGGGCTGGGTCGCCACGTAGGGCGAGGACCAGGCACCGGCCGTGTGGACCGGGATCATCACGGTATGACCATCGACGGTGACTGCCTTGTGATCCGACGGCCCGGCCCCGCCTCGCCGGCTCTGTGCACCGGCGCCGGGATCGTCAAGACGCAGCCCTAAGGATTGCAGTTCCGAGATCAACTCCATGGGGGCCTTGCGGCTCGGACGCTGGGGATGCAACTGGATGACGGCTGTCTGCATGATGGGACCTCGCGGAAGGATGAGTGACAGGAGCAGGCTGTTCCGCCGGGAACAGCGAGGACATGGGAGAAGTACGGCGATCATCGATCACCAGGTGCAGCAGTTCGGGGCGCGCATAGTGGCCGACCGAATCCATCATGCGCTTGCGCTTGGTGACCAGTTCCATGTCCAGGTCGGCCACCAGGATGCCTTCGCCGCTGCGCAGGGGCTCGGCCAGCAGCTTGCCTTCCGGCGAGACGATGGCGGTACAGCAGCCACCGCGCAGCGCCTTCTGTGCCTTGGGATCGGGCTCGATGGCGGCGATCTGTTCATCGGTCAGCCAGCCGGTGGCATTGATGACGAAGCAGCCCGACTCCAGTGCGTGATGGCGGATGGTGACCTCCATCTGGTCAGCGAAGATCTGCCCCACCATGGAACCGGGGAACTGGGCGCAATGGATTTCTTCGTGCTGGGCCATGAGGCTGTAGCGCGCCAGCGGGTTGTAGTGTTCCCAGCAGGCCAGCGCCCCCAGGCGCCCCACGGCGGTAGGCACCACCTTCAGGCCGCTGGCATCGCCCTGCCCCCAGATCATGCGCTCGTGATAGGTCGGCGTGATCTTGCGGCGTTTCAGCACCAGCTCGCCGTCGGCATCGAAGACCAGTTGCGTGTTGTAGAGCGTGCCGTGGTCGCGTTCGTTGACGCCCAGCACCACCACCGTGCCATGCGCGCGTGCCGCTTCTGACACCGCCTGAGTTACGGGGCCGGGCACCGTCACCGCACGCTCGTAGAGCAGCAGGTGTTCCGGACCTGACGCAAAGGGCGGCCGCACGAACGAGAAGTACGGATAGTAAGGAACGAAGGTTTCCGGAAACACCACCAGTTGCGCGCCTTGTCTGGCAGCCTCGGCAATGGCCTGGCATACCTTGGCCATGGTACCGAGCTCGCTGTCGAGGTCGGGCGCGATCTGCACCGCCGCCGCCCGTACCGTTCTCTTGTGGATGCTCATGTGCCGCCCCTTTCCATTACAGGGTCCAGGTATCGAGGATGAAGGCGTTGTCGCGACGATGCAGCAGCACCAGGTCGAGCACGTCCAGCGGATTGATGGGGCGGATGCCGGGAATCAGCGAGGGCTCGCCGTGGCCGTACAGCGCCTGCAGGGCGAAGCGGCAGGCGTAGACCTTGCCGCCCTCTTCCATGAACTTGACGATCTGCTTGTTGAAGTTCTGGTGACCGGGGAAGGCTTCGTCCCCCAGCGTGGGGAAACCGCGCTGCACGCCCAGCGTCACGCCGGGACCATAGAGCAGGATGGAGGTCTCGAAACCCTTGCGCTTCAAGCGGGTTGCCTGCAGCAGGTTGACGAAACCGATCGAGCCTTCGAAGGCCACCGTATGGAAGGTCACCAGCGCTTTTTCTCCCGGCTGGGCTTTGACGTCTTCGAACACCTTCTCTTCATAATCCACCAGGAAATCGCCGGGGGCGTGGGCTGCTTTGGTGACTGCGGGCATGGTGATACTCCTCTCGATTGCTGTTGGTCTGCACTTGGGGAAGTGGTCCGGCGAGTTCGCCGCGACACTGGAATTGAAGGCATCAGTCATGCCACCAACACCCCGTCAATGTGCGAATTGACTGCATAAAAATCCCGTCAATCCTCCCCTCACAGAATGGAATCCAGCATCTGCGCGGCTTGCCGAATCGGTGCTTGCAGCATGGTTTTTGGGCCATGTGAAGCAATCCATTCAATCGCTCCATACAATCGGACAGCATCGCGCAAACCCTTGTGCACTCTGGCGTTGCGGCGCGTCTTGAGTTGGTGCAGAGCGCTGCGCGCGGATGATGCAAGACGGTGCAATTTTGTACCTGTACGGCAGAGATTGGATGGAATGCAAATTGCATTCAATGACACCAGTCGATACGGTCAATATTGAAGTCAGGAAACGAGGAAGTTGCCATGACCAAGAACAGCGCCATGTGGGTTCCCAAATTGAAGAAAGGTGGCGGCCCGCTTTATCTGGCCATCGCCAATGCGATTGCCGAGGACGTCGCCACCGGCCACCTGCAGCCCGAGCAGCGGCTACCGCCGCAGCGCAAGCTGGCCGAGGTGCTGGACCTGGACTTCACCACGGTCGCGCGCGCCTATACGGAAGCGCATCGGCGCGGACTGGTGGATTCGGTGGTGGGACGCGGCACCTTCGTCTGCGGCAAGCGCCGCCCGCGCATCCCGCGCCTGACTGAAGGCCGCCCCAACGTCGACATGTCGATGAACATGCCGCCCGAGCCGGATTCGCCGGAGCTGATGGAGTTGATGCAGTCGGGCTGGAACAAGGTCAATGCACGCCTGCGCGACCTGATGCGTTATCAGGATTTCGGTGGTTCGCCCGAGGATCGCGAAGCCGGTGCGCTGTGGCTGCGCCGGCGCGGGCTGGTGGTGGAACCGGAACGGGTGCTGGTGACGCCGGGGGCGCAATGTGCGCTGCTGGCCATCCTGACCATGCTGGTCGGACCTGGCGGAGTGCTCTGTTGCGAGGACGTGACCTACCCCGGCCTGCGCGCCCTGGCCGGGCATCTCAACATCAAGCTGGTTGGCTTGCCGATGGACAATGAGGGCATTGATGCGGTGGCCTTTGCCGGGGCCTGTGCGCAATATGCGCCGAAAGCGCTGTATTGCAATCCCACCCTGCTCAATCCGACCACCTGCACGACTTCGGTATCGCGCCGCCAGGCGCTGGTGGAGATCGCCCGTCACTATGAAGTGGCCATCATCGAGGATGATGCCTATGGCTTCCTGCCGCGTGCAGCACCGCCGGCCATTGCCAGCATGGGCAGCGAGCTGACCTACTATGTCACCGGACTGGCCAAGACCGTGGGGGCCGGTTTGCGCATCGCTTATATGGTGGCGCCCGATGCCGCCTCGGCGGCGCGCCTGACGGCGGCACTGCGTGCGACGACGGTGATGGCTTCACCGGTTACCTCGACCCTGGCAACTTATTGGATACGCGATGGCGTGGCGGATCTGGCGCTGGCCAATATCCGCAAGGAGTCGATGGCGCGGCAGAAGATTGCGGCCCGCATCTTGCCCGAGCATGGGTATGCCTCGGAACCGGAGGCGTTTCATTTGTGGGTGAAGCTGCCGGGGGGATGGCAGGCCAGTACCTTCTCGGCACAGATGCGCGCCAATGGGGTGGCGGTGGTGGGAGTGGATGCGTTTGCCGTGACTACTGCGCCGGTGCAGGCTGTGCGTGTTTGTATTGGGGGGATTGTCAGTCGGGGAGATATTCAGCATGCGCTGATGTTGATGCGGGATACCTTGGGGGAGCAGCCGTTGGTCAGGGCGGCTGTGGTTTGAGGGTGCCGGGGCCAAGTATCCAACAATACGCCTATTCACCTTCGAAGTAATCTGAGTCGATCTTTTTGATCTCGTAGACGCCGACTTGAGCGACGCCGACATTATGATCAACCATAAATTTTGCTAGCTGCTTTCCGTCTAGAAGAATGATCTTGGAGCTGATTATGTTTGCGTAATCTTCAGCATCTTTCGAAAAAACTGAGGTGGTAATGAATACCCCTTTGTTTGCACGCTGCCCCTGCAGTGCACCGGCGAATTTCTGGATTTCTGGTCTTCCAACCGTTCCATCCCACCTCTTGGCCTGGACATATATGACATCGAGGCCCAGACGGTCTTCTTTGATGATGCCGTCAATTCCTCCGTCGCCACTCTTTCCAACAGCGCTCGCAGCGTCCTGTCGAGAACCGCCGTACCCCATCGCAACCAGTAGATCAATAACAACTCTTTCGAAAAATGCAGGAGACATTGATTTCACCTGCTCAAGTAGATCAGCTTCGAGGTTGTTGCGAAGGGTGCTGTATGCGGTGGCTAAGGCGTCCTCCGGGGTCTGATCACTCATTTCCGTTGAAATGTCCAAGACTCCGGACGTATCCGCATCCTTTGTTCGCCGTCGAACTTGGAATTCGCGGAACTCTTTAAACTGGCGCAGAAACTCCACATCAATTTTTGCCGGCGATTGCCTGAGAAGGTCGGCGCCCCTGTCAGTGATCTGAAGTATTCCTCTTTTTGCGGAATAGAGAAGTCCGGCTTGCTTCAAGTATGTTCGCGCCCACCCGACTCGATTATCGAAAAGAGGTGCAGTTCCGCTTGGCAGCATTTCTGAACGCTCGGCATCAGTCAGAATAAAATCAATAGCTAGAACTCATTTCATAAATAGGGTCTGTTAACTTTTTGTCGTGCGTGTTAACTTCTTCGTATGGCGCGAAGAGAAG